>CAJXRW010000093.1 GCA_913060525.1 uncultured Gammaproteobacteria bacterium | reverse complement strand
CCTGTCTCGTGGGCTCGGAGATGTGTATAAGAGACAGCCACTAATGTGGAGCTGACTAATTTGGGTAATGAAGCTTGGATTCCTGCAACAACGGCTGCAGGGTATCAAATCAGTAGAGTTGATGGGGTTCCAACTGCAAATATCAGTGTTGTGAATGGCGCATCAGGTGATGAGGATCCGATTGAAAATTGTTGGTCGGTAGAAAATGTTGCTGTGGGTGGTAGCTGTTATATAGGTATTCAGACCAATGCTAATACACCTGAGACAGCCTATACCTTACGGGTTTTGGCACAGGCTGCATCACCAAACACCATTCCTCAAGCCAGCGAACAACAACCCTTTACCATTGACGAAAGTCTGGGTTATTTCACCTACAGTGGTGATGGTATTGATAATGACGAACTCACCTTAACCATCGGTGATGATCCTGTAACCATTATCTTAACTAATATTGGTGACACAGAAATTACAGCAGTGGCATTAAATACAGGAGATGATGCAAATAAATTTGATGTGACCAATTCGGGTACTTGTGACGATCAAACATTAGCCGCCAGCATTGGTAGCTGTACCTTTGATCTGGCATTATCAGGCACAGCAGTAGCAGATGCAGATTATACCTTTGCCACCACAGGCACCAATGCCAGCAATTCACCTGCTGAGTTAACGGTGACGGCAGAGTCAGGCTGTACTCCAATTACTGTTGGCAATTATGAATGGGCACCAGATGCTAATTTAGGGGTGGCAGCTTATGCAGCAGTTGTTGGTGTGGATATGAATGGCGCCATGGATCTTGATACTGCAACCGGTGATTTTATTACATGGTTAAACAATGCGAACTATTGTGATCATAATGACTGGAAAATCCCCAGCATGGCTCAATATGGCTGTACTGAAGCATTTGGTACTTGTGATAGAGCCGTAGCAGGTGGCTTGTTATCATCAGGTTGGAATGGAGTAGGGTCACTATTTGACTACTTGACTGGTCTTGGTTTTACTAATGTTCAGTCCTTCTTCTACTGGTCTGGTACGGAGGGCGGCGACGGCGGCGCTTGGTACCTCTATTTTGACAATGGCGACGTTGACTACGACGGTAAGTTCAACGGCAACTATGTCTTGCCAGTCCGGACACCACTGCGTTTTGTCGCCTACGAAAACACGGCTTGCCTGCTAGATACCGAAACAGGCTTGGTTTGGTATAATGCTGGTAACGACTATAATGGTGACTGGAATAGTCTAAATACTCAATTCCCACAAAATGGTAATGGATCAGATGAGCTTTGCGGACAAACAGGCTGGAAAATGCCGACATTGGCAGAGTATGGTTGTGACGCATCTGCTGGTGCTTGTAGCTATAACGCAGGTGGCTTGATTACTGGATGGGATGCTGCTGGTGCCTGTGGTGGTGAAGACTGTGATGATCCAGCAGACTATCTGAATAGCAATGGCTTTACTGCTGTTCAGTTCAACGACTACTGGTCTGGTACGGAGAGCGACTCCGACAACGCCTGGGCGCTCTTTATGTCCGATGGCAATGTGTTCTCCGACGATAAGGGCTCCGACTACTTTGTCCTGCCAGTCAGATCGGCTTGGTAATTTGGTTATTCGATTATTCAGGTAGGGGCAGCCCACATATAAGGTCGGCACAAGGCGCGACCCCTACAATGCACCTGCATAAACCGTAGGGGTTGATCTATGTGTCAACCCATTTGCTGAAATTGAAATATTGGGCATCAGGACGAACACACAGGTTCGCCCATAACATGGTTATTGGATTGTTTCACCCTAAATTTCGCAATGACGTTGTTTAAATTTTGGTTGTTCTGTAGGGGGAAATTTCCCTGTCCTTCACCGTACAATCATTACCAAAAATACCATTTATCCCCTACTATTAAGTTATCGCTTAACAATATTCTATTTTGCATGAAGACCCTAAACCAAATATTGCGTTATCTTAATAAAAACGATTTATCCTCGTTAGATCAGACGATATATCACGTATCACTGGATAGCCGTTCTCAAGATAAAAACGGATTGTTTATTGCTTACCAAGGTATTAATAATAACGGTAATCATTATATTGACTCAGCCATTCAAAATGGGGCAATAGCGGTATTAACGGATAATATAAACATCAGACAACCTAAAAAATCATCAACTCCAATTCTCTACACCCCTAATCTAAAACAAAAAATAGCGCAACTGGCGAATTGGTTTTATGATTACCCCTCACAAAAAATACAGGTGACAGCGGTAACAGGTACTAATGGTAAAACCAGCGTCTGCCATCTATATGCCCAATTGGCAACCTTACTCGGTGAAAAAACGGCAACGCTCGGCACTATAGGCAATGGTATATGGCCAAAACTAGATACCTCAACCCACACCACGCCTGACCCAGTAAGCTTGCAACACATCTTTCAAAATTTGATACAACAAGATGCCCAGCAAGTGGTGATTGAAGCATCATCGCATGCACTGGAACAAGGGCGTTTACAGGCGCTAAGTATTGATACTGCCATCTGGACAAATTTAACCCATGACCATTTAGACTATCACCAAACCATGGAAGACTATTTTCAAGCCAAAGCCAAACTGTTTGAATTTGATACCTTGCGATCAATGGTGGTTAATATAGATGACCCTTATGCCAAACGCTTACTGGATCATCTCCATAACCATACAAACGCCAACCTATTGACCTATAGCCTGAATAGCCCAAAAGCGGATTTATATTTTTCTGAGAGCCAAGCAACTGAAAAGGGTTATCAAACACAGGTACATTATTCAGGTCACGTATACAGCCTATATTCGCCCCTAATGGGACAATTTAATTTATATAATCTTGCTGCCACCATGTTGGCATTAATCGCTAATGGCGTTGATATTGGAAAAATCATTCCATTAATTCCTCACCTTAAACCAGCAATCGGACGCATGCAGCAGTTGAATCATCAACATTTTGCCACCGTCGTCATTGATTACGCCCATACTCCAAATGCATTGGAAAATGCCCTGCTTACTGCTAAAGCACACGTAAAAAATATAAAAAATAAGCTCTGGTGTATTTTTGGTTGTGGCGGAGATCGAGATACCAGTAAGCGTGCAAAAATGGCAGCAATTGCCGAACACTTAGCCGATAACGTCATCATTACCGAAGATAACAACCGCACAGAAAGCTTTGAACAGATACTAAAAGACATTCAATCAGGGCTACAATTACATAAACATACTATTATTGATGACCGCACTCAAGCCATCTATTTTGCCATTGATCAGGCACAAGCTGATGATTTAATTTTGTTATGTGGCAAAGGGCATGAGCGTTACATGGATAAGAATGGTAAAAAAACCAACTATAATGAAGAACAAATCATACAATCATACTGGAGCCAAAAAGCCTAAATGTATTCAATTAAACAACTCGCACAAAAAATTGATGCCACTTATATTGGTGAGGATAAACCCTTTTCAGGCATCCATTTTGATTCACGACAAATCAAACCAGGTGATATTTTTGTTGCCATTGTTGCCGAACGGGATGGTCACGAATTTATCGCTAGCGCCATGCAAAACGGTGCTGCAGCGGTATTGGTAGATCATAAAATTGCGGCTGATATTCCTCAAATTATTGTTAAAGATACCACAAAAGGGCTGGGGCAATTAGCCAAAGTATGGAAAAGCCAATTTGATCTACCTGTCATCGGCTTAACAGGTAGCTGCGGCAAAACCACCACCAAAGAAATGTTAGCCAGTGTGTTCAAACAAATGGGCAAGGTTGCTTATACACAAGGTAATTTTAACAATGCGCTGGGCGTGCCATTAACCTTATTTCAATTAAGACAGGAACATGAGTATTTAATTGTGGAAATGGGCACCAATAACCCTGGTGAAATCCCCTACTTGGTTAGTTTGGTAACACCTGATATCAGCTTAATTACCAATATTGGCGCTTGCCATACAGAAGGTTTAAAGTCATTGGATGGCATTATGCAAGAGAAAGGCGCTATTTTTAATGCCTTATCAAAAAGTGATGGCATCGCAATTATCAACCTTGATGATGCGCGTATTGCCGCATTTTCAGCCCAATTAACATGCAGAAAAATCAGCTACTCAAAAACAAATCATCAAGCTGATATTTATTTATCTGAACCACCAAATATGCAACTCAACTTTAGTCAATTTACAGCTACAATTCAGGAACCATATCTGCTCACCCCAGGCTCGTCATTCCGTGGCTTGACCGCGGGATCCATTAAAAGTTCAAATATAGATTCCGCGGTCAAGCCACGGAATGACGGTGGAATGAGTCATTACCAGGAGCACAAGTATGACTTTGTTCTTAATTTGTTCGGACTTCACCAAGTTGAAAATGCACTCTCCGTTATCGCAGTTGCTACCGCTTTTGGTATTGAACCTCAAGTTATTGCCAAAGGCTTAGCTGAAGTTCAGGCACATCAAGGGCGCACTAATTTAATCAAAATAAATGATACCTTATCCGTTATAGACGATTGCTATAATGCCAGCTTTCCTTCTGTGATATCCGCAATAAAAAGTTTGGATCAATCTACAGGAAGAAAAATTCTGGTCTTAAGCAATATGGGTGAAATGGGAGAGTCTGCTGAAAAATATCATCGCCTGGTTGGTCAGTGCATTCACCACGCTTCTATTGATCAAGTTTTGCTATATGGTGATCAAACATTAATCCGATATATCCAGGAAGAAGCTGGCAACAATACTCAAATATATCAAGATAAAGCCCTCCTTATTGCTGATCTAAAAACATGTCTCAATACTACCCACACTAACACATTTGTATTGGTAAAAGGCTCGCATGCAAATAAAATGGAAGAAGTCATTCAAGCTTGCTTCCCCAATCATAAAACAAGGTGAATAATGACATGAAAACCTATAATTACACCTACACGATTCAATTAGATGACTTAGACTTTCAGGGGCATGTCGGTAATGCCAGCTGGCTGATTTTACTGGAACGCGCAAGGGTTGAGCTTATTAAAGATTTAGGTTATCCCTATGACCAACTCGCTAAAGATGAGCTTGGCTCCGTTGTTGCCCGAGCCAATTTAAGATACCTCCTCCCCGCATTTTATGGGGATGCGGTTACCATTTCGATACAAATAATAGAAGCACAGAATACACACCTGTTGCTTAAGCACAAATGCCGTAACCAAAAAGGTAAAATCTGTTTGGCTGCTGAGTTGAAAATTGTATTTATTAATAAAGCTGGTCGACCAATTAAAATCCCTGAAAGAATTTTGAATCATCTGGAGAATACGTAATTTTTAAAATGTCTTTAAATTGGTAATTTTATTAACTTTCTGATTTATTTTTAATAACCGAATCCAAATGTACTAACTATGACATTCTCTAAACTTATTGCTTCCATTATTGCTGGATATACACTCTCAATCGCTGCAGAAGCTTGTACCACCATCATTGTTGGTAAAGATGCCTCTGCCGATGGCTCAATTATCATTAGCCGTAATTCAGACAGCCACAGTGCCGTCAATGCTAAGCACTTAGTTATTCATCAGGATGTGGTTCATTTAGAAAAAACGTATTTCAAATCTTCCAGTAATGATTTTACTTATGAACTCCCGAAAATATCATTTCAATATATTGGATTGCCTTATTGGTACACCAATGATCACTCCATGGAACAAGAAGGCAGCAATGAATTTGGGGTGACGATTTCGGCAACTGAATCTATTTACAATAATCCCAAGGCATTAGAAGCTGACCCTTACAATAAAAAATCTGGGATATCAGAAGATGCCATTACCACCGTTATTTTACAATCGGTGAAAACAGCACGTGAAGGTGTTGAGCTATTGGGTAACATTATTACGACTCAAGGCACGGCTGAAGGCTTTGGTGTCGCCATTGGCGATAAAGATGAAGTCTGGTATTTAGAAACAGCGTCAGGTCATTTATGGGCAGCAGCAAAAGTGCCTGACGATAGCTATTTTGTATCTGCCAATCAATCACGTTTACAGCAAATTAATTTAGCCGATAAGCAAAATTATTTAGGCCCGCCCAATTTAATTTCTTTTGCCAAAGAACATAATTTATTTAAAGGTGAAGATAAAGATTTTAGCTTTCGTGATGCCTATGCACGCAAAGTACCCGCGGATGTCACCTATAATTTTTTAAGGGTATGGACATTACAAAACATGTATTCACCCAATTTAACCTTTAGCCAAACCAAAGATGATAGCCCTGCTTTTTTGAAACCAGAGCATAAAATTAGCGTGGACGAAGTGATGGCTGGTTTACGCAACTATTATCAAGGCACAAAAAATAATCCTTATATTAATAACAATTATGATGAACCTTATCGCCCGATATCAGTATTTCGAGAAAGCAATTCTCATGTCACTGTTGTTAGAGATCATCTACCTATCGACATTGCCAATATTGTTTATATTGCTTTAGGCATGAATTCGTTATCGATTTATTTGCCTTTTTATTCCAGCATCAGCCAAGTCCCTACTTCATATACCTTAGGTAATGATCATTCCAGTGATGATTCTGCCTATTGGACATTTAGAAAGGTTCAAACACTTGCGATGTTAAACTTCGAAAAATATGCACCCATCGTTCAAAAAGCCTATGCGAAACTCGCTGAAGAAATTGAAGTGAAACACCAAGCAATGGAAAAGGAATATCTGGCATTATACAAAAACAATATTACCCTGGCGCGCAAGAAAGTTCAGGATTTTATAGACTGGGAAGTCAACGCAGCGCTTAATACTGCCAAACAATTAGCCAATGAATTAATGACCTTGGAAACCATTAAAATCAATAACCAATATGAATTCCCAGGTGCATAATAGTCATCATGATTGACTAGAAATAAATAGATAAATCCAAGGTTAAAGCACTGGTATATTGGTCATTTGGCAAACCCAACCAACTATATTCCAAACCCACTAACACTTGTGGCGTTAGGATAGGTCGTTGAATAAAAGCAATGATTTCTTTATTAACCCCTTGTATTTGAGCCCCTAAAGCTTCCTGCCCTGGCACACTAAAAAACATCTGATCTGTATTATATGATTGACTCCAAGTTAGACCAAATGTTGTTACTTGATCAAGCATAATTGGCGAAGTTGTCAGCTGTATATACCAAGCCCCTGCTAAGCCGTTATTGGTGTAAGCCGCTTTTTCAGTTAGACCAGACCAACCCATATAAACACCATAGACCGAATAGTGCATATTGGCTTCGATATTAATCATCGAGTTTTGCTGCTGAATTGGCTCAAGTGATTGACTTTCAACAATTCCTGTTGGTGCGCCAGTCACAGGATCAGTTTGAAACGTTCTCACCATTGCATTATTAGCAGACATCCCTGTATTTGCCCAATTATAAACGTACGCAGCATTAAACCCATAGCCCAAACTGGTGTCTGGAATATTATCGGTGTAATACATACCCAGCATAAAATTTCCATTGCCTGACAAGCTGCTTGGGTTACTGCTATCATCCAATGCAAATCCCGCTAAACTTAAATTAAACCCATGCTCATAATAACTCACCATGGCATTGGTAAACTGTGACGGTTGGAAATAGCCAGACGTTAAACTCGCAGTCCAAGGGCCACCGCCTGCCCAGACACCTGTTGGAATCTCATTTTTACCGACCGTAACAAAAAAAGGACTCTCGCTTAAATCTCCAAAAGTAACAAAAGCAAATTCTAAATAAGGGTCAGTAATGGTTGCGGCATTAACCTGTCTCTTATACACATCTCCGAGCCCACGAGACAGGCAGAAATCTC
>CAJXRW010000092.1 GCA_913060525.1 uncultured Gammaproteobacteria bacterium | reverse complement strand
ATATTAATAATATATGTAGAATGCTAAGATATACAAAAAATTACATCAAAAGCAAATAAGAGATTAAAATTATGAGCTTCATTATTGGCAGCCCTTTTACAGAAAATGCAAAAAAAATGCTTTTACTTGGCTCGGGAGAGATTGGTAAAGAGCTCGCAATCGAAGCTCAACGAGTCGGCCTGGAGATCATCGCAGTTGATAGATATGACAATGCGCCAGCAATGCAGGTATCGCATCGTTCTTATACTGTAGATATGCAAGATGGTGAGGCGCTGAAAGATATTATTGATTTAGAAAACCCTGATTATATTGTTCCTGAGATTGAAGCCATCGCGACAGAAATGTTAGTTGACTTAGAGAAAGCAGGTTACAACATTATTCCTACAGCCAGAGCTACGCGATTAACCATGGACCGACAAGGTATTCGTGATTTGGCAGTCAAAGAACTTGGCTTGATGACTTCCCCGTACTTTTTCACGAGTGACAAAGAAACATTTAAGAAATATGCCAATCAGCTTGGTTATCCTTGTATCGCTAAACCAGTTATGAGCTCATCAGGAAAAGGACAAAGTGTTATAAAAAACGAAGAAGAGCTTGATGAAGCCTGGCAATACGCCATTGAAGGTTCAAGAGGAAAATCTAAAAAGGTTATAATAGAAGGTTTTATTGACTTTGATTACGAAATCACACTGCTTACCATTAGACATAAAGATGGTACCAGTTTTTGTAACCCAATTGGGCACATCCAACAAGATGGCGACTATATAAAATCATGGCAACCTCATGCCATGAGCGAGATTGCCATAAATAAAGCTCAGCATATCGCTAAAACGATTACTGATAACCTTGGAGGTTTGGGTCTTTTTGGGGTTGAATTATTTATAAAAGGCGATGATGTTTATTTTAACGAGGTATCGCCTAGACCACATGATACAGGCATGGTAACCATGATCTCTCAAAATCTATCAGAATTTTGCTTACATTTACGCGCTATTTTTGGCTTACCAATTCCTGATATTGTTCAGATCGCTCCAGGCGCTTCAGTGGCGCTATTGCTTGAAGGTAATAGTAATAATCCTACCTTATCAGGAATTGATGAGGCGTTAGCTATTCATAATGTTCAGCTACGCATTTTTGGTAAGCCTGAAATATCAGGTAAACGCAGAATGGGCGTAGTTCTAGCCACTGGCAAGACAACAGAGGAAGCACTTAAATCAGCTGAAAAAGCGGCAGCTGCAATTTCAATTGTTAGTTAAAAAGTTTTTCAATCATTTCTTTTGATGTAATAAAACGCTCTTTATAATTTCCCCCAATAACTTGAAACGCAAAGCCCCTTTCTAAAAACATCTGCTTAAGTTTATCATTGTTTTCTTGTCGAACATCTTCATCCCCAGCAAAACGAATTCCATCATCCACCCAATCAATATCAGGTTCCAAATAAAGCACTAAATCATATTCTTGTTTTTTGATAATTTCTTCAATTAGAGTAGATTGAGTTGAAAAATACATATCAAGATAATATTGCGTCACAATCGCTTCACTGTCGATGAAAAGCATTTTGTTTGCACCTTCAAGTGCATTCTCACACATTCGGAAATGATCCATCGCAATGGAATCAAACATACTAATCGTTAATTGATCTAAGTATTTGCTGCAATAATCTCTACCTACCTCATAAACCCAGTGCGTATTAAAATATTTTGCTAACTTCTTCGCCAATGTTGATTTGCCACAGCTTTCAGTTCCAATAAGTGCAATTTTTTTCACAAAAAATGCGCGTACAACTTCAGGTAACATTACCCAGTTTTTATATAAATTTCTTCGTAATTCAATAGCAGATATATCAACCATTTTTCTATCAAGAATAATATGCTCAGCCTGAGGATAATACTTTTCAAACATTTCTCTTGAATCTAACTCAGCACTAAAAGTATGGGTCAGGGTTTCGGGTATACATTCAAGCACAGCATTTGCGCCTTTACCCCAATTTTCCCAATCATCGTCTTCAATGCATTTGATTCTGATATTTTCAAGATCACTTAAACAGCCACCCAACCAGGAAAGCCTGACATCTTTTGGCATATATTTAATACCATCGCGCAAACACAGTTCACGATCACGCTGCTCAGAAGCAGATAATATTACATATAATTTATCGACCAAGTTCGACGCACTCACAATTGAATAAATATGACCTAAATGAAACGGAAGAAATTTACCACCAATAAAACCAACAGTTTCCATATTTATCCCTCTCTTTTATAGAGTTTTATCCAGTGCATAAAACCGTAAATTGCATTTATTAAGAATACTAGCCACATGGCTAATATTGAGTAATCGTTCGTTCCTTGCCTGAATATAACTTCCAGCCATAATGCTACGCTAACAATATTGATAATAATCCAACAAGCCCACTGTTCAATATATAACTTTGCCATTAATAACATAGCCAAGACTGATACAATAGTTGCCAACGCATCTGTCCAAGCAACAATTTCTCCGAGTAAGCTTAAAATGTATCCGTATATTAATGTTACAACTATTACTAAAACAAATAGAGACCAACGTAATAACCAGCTCAGCTTTTTCGTCACGATTTCAAATTGTTCCTGGTTGTTAGGGCTCGTCCATAAATACCAACCATAAAATTGCATAGGTAAAAAGTAGAAAGCGAATAAGACAGCCTGCCCATATACTTGTGTCGAAAAAGAAACATACGCGTATAAGGCATTATTGATAACACCAAATATATAGTTTACCACTTTGCCTTTTGCAATAAGGATGTTGTTCCAAATTCCTGTTAAGGCAACAATGAGCGCTATTCCTATATCCCCACTAATTACTGATACACTTAAGATGATTAAAGTCGCAATAATGAGCCATAATAGCTCTAGTTTACTCCAGTCATTGAAAAAAGTTTTGGCTGAAGCAAAACTCCATCCACCAAAATACTGCCTAGATTGATTAATAAAGTTATTGATTAATTGCATTACTTGATAACGATAAGTGCCTTATGATAAGCATAGCTTGTTTTTAAAAAATTAAGACTTGCTCCGTAAAAGTTTAATAATAAATTTAACTTTTGTTTTCAAACAGTTAAAAAGTTAGGTCACAGAGGCTTTAAAATATCAAGTAAATATGAGCAAAATATATACATATATTACGTACTGATAAAACGACATTTTGAATGATTTACGCTAGCCTTAATAGTATAACAACAAACAATTTATGGTGTACAATGAACTATAAATACGAAGATTCTGGTTCTAAAAACAGTCTGAATGAACCCCAATCCAATCACGCTTGTGATACCATCTTGATGAACGCTAAGTTGTTGATTTTATTTTCGAAAATACAAACAGATTTAACGCATTTAATGGCGATAGAAATAATCCAGCAACAAAAAGTAGATGAGCCTTATCTCACAGAAAAATTTGACAGCAATATTTTTAGAATTCGTCGTTCAATTGTCGAGCTCATTAATTTAAACCTCATTATCAAGTCCAATGGGTCATATAAAGTTAATCGCGAGTTCGTATAATTTGCTTCTAATCACCCTGGAATAATCTTACACTATTCTTTTATCTCGAGCTTTTTGCTCAATCACATAATGGGTAGTAAAAATGAATATTGACATATCGCTTATTATTGCAGGAATTATTATTGTTGCTGCAGTCGTTATTATTGCTTCTGCAGTTAAAATTGTATCACAAGGATACGAGTATATTTTAGAACGGTTTGGTCGCTATCAACGCACACTCAAGCCAGGCTTAAACTTAATTATTCCGATTATGGATCGGGTTGTTGCAAAAGTGAATGTAAAAGAAACGGTTCTTAACGTTCGCAAACAAGAAGTTATTACTCATGATAATGCTTCCGTGGAAGTGGATGCAATTGCCTTTTATCAAGTTTTAGACCCTAAAAAAGCAACGTATATTATTAATGATTTAGAAATTGCGATAGATAATTTGGTCATGACGAACACACGAACTGTACTGGGCTCAATGCCTTTAGATGAAATGCTCTCAAATAGAGATGTAATTAATCATCGTTTATTAAGCGTTTTAGATGAAGCTACTGACCCTTGGGGTGTAAAAATTGTACGCGTAGAAATTAAAGATATTTCTCCTCCAAAAGACTTAATTGATGCAATGGCGCAACAAATGAAAGCAGAACGTTTAAAGCGAGCTGAAATTCTGAGAGCTGAAGGCATTAAACAATCTAAAATTTTGGAAGCTGAAGGCGCAAAACAATCTGAAATATTAACTGCAGAAGGTGAAAAAAGAAAACGAGAGCTTGAAGCTGAAGGTGAAAAAGCCGCTAAATTCCGTCAAGCAGAAGCCTTGGAACGTACCGCTGAGGCTGAAGCAAAAGCGATTCAATCTGTATCCACAGCAATTTCTGAAGGAAAAATCGAAGCTATCCAGTACTTTATCGCACAAAAATATGTTGAAGCTCTTGGGCAGGTTGCAGCCTCTCCAAACTCTAAAACAATCATGATGCCATTAGAAGCTTCTGGGATTTTGGGTTCAATAGCTGGCGTTGCTGATTTATTGAAACAATCAAATATCAATATGGATAAATAAAATGATATATTGGCATTGGCTCATTTTAGGCGGTGTATTTCTTATCATTGAGGTTTTATCTTTTACGGCATTTTTCTTGTTTTTTTCTATTGCTGCTTTTTTAATGACGCTACTTACATTGATATTTCCCAATGTAGGTCTAAATTTACAATTATTGATTGCCAGCATTCTGGCATTAATATCTTGTATTGCCTGGTACAAGATATTTAAAAATAGGAATAAAAAATTTAAAGATGTAAATAATCGACTTGACCAATACATTGGCCAAACTGAAACATTGCTTGAAGATGTAACAAATGGCTACAGTAAAATTAAAGTTGGTGACACATCTTGGCGAGTAAAAATACCCCAAGGCAATAAAGGTGATCAAATAGAGATTACTGGTTATTTATCTACAACTTTTGAAGCAAAGCTAATTAAATAAGCTTCTCACCTACTTTTTTGGAACTCTTTTACTAATATCTAATTAGTATCTGTAAGTGTTAATCGAAATTCTTATGCAAACATTAAACGAATTCATCGCTCAATTAAGTAGTTTCCTTTGGGGATTGCCAGCAATTATTTTATTAGTGGGTACTGGTATCTATCTAACACTTAAATTGAATTTTATTCAGTTTAGAGGATTTAAAGAAGCCATTAAAATTACCAGTGGTAAATATCATAATAAATCTGATGAAGGTGTTAACCACCCTTTTAAAGCCTTGGCAGCAACACTCTCAGCAACTATTGGTACAGGGAATATTGCAGGAGTAGCAACCGCGGTTGCTTTAGGCGGACCTGGTGCACTTTTTTGGATGTGGGTAACCGCCTTGGTTGGTATGGCAACCAAATACGCAACATGCACACTTTCAATAAAATATAGGGAAAAGTTACCTAACGGACAAGTGACCGGTGGACCAATGTATGTATTAAAAAATGGTCTAAATATGAAATGGCTGGCCATCTGTTATGCTTTATTTACTGCAATTGCATCATTTGGAATTGGCAGCTCAGTGCAATCAAATTCGATTGTTAGTGGACTACAATTTGCCTTCCCCGTTCTAACTGGCCTCGATCTATATATTGGTATATTCTTAGCCATCGCCGTTGGATTCGTTATTATAGGTGGTGTAAAACGTATCGCCAATGTAGCGGCAATTCTAGTACCGTTTATGATGCTTATTTATATTATTGCAGCATTAACCGTTATTTTTACAAATTTAAGCCTGGTTCCTCAGGCGTTTTATGATATTTTCACTATGGCATTTACTGGATCATCCGTTCTTGGTGGAGGTATTGGTGCAGCCATTAGATTTGGTGTTGCAAGAGGTGTATTCTCAAATGAGGCTGGATTAGGAACAGCAGGAATTATGCATGCCACAGCCATTACTGATAACCCTGTTAGACAAGGCCTTGTTGCCATGCTTGGACCATTTATAGATACAATAATTATTTGTTCAATGACAGGGCTAGTTATTGTTATTACTGGCGTTTGGAGCCCTGAACTGTCTTCTGGAAACCAAGGTGCCGCTTTAACAGCCTATGCCTTTACTGCAGGTTTGAATACATTTGGTATTAACGATATAGGTGCATTTATAGTTGGCATTAGTCTATTATTTTTCGCCTACTCAACCATCGTTTCTTGGTCATATTATGGTAATGTTAGCGTTGAGTTTTTATGGGGAAAATCAGCTATATTACCTTACAAATTTGTATTCATAATCATGGTGATAATCGGCGCAGTTTTTCCTATTCAGTTGGTATGGAATATTGCTGATATTATGAATATATTAATGGCAATCCCTAATCTTATTGCTTTAGTTTTAATGGCAAATTACCTGAGAAAGCAAACAAAAGAAAACCATAAAATCATCGTGGGTCATTAGTGGATATAAGATATAGCCAATTTGCAGTTCGTAGTAAAGCACCACTGAAAAATTGCTTAAATAGCATATAGTTAATTATCAGTTTTTACCATTCTCATTTGACAATAAGCCCTGCGTTCAATAATGTTTTAAGCAGTTAAACGTAAATTGTCAGAAAAACATGTCAGGTATTCAATGTGATATATCATGAATAATCCAAAATACAACAAAATTATTATGCTAATACTAGGTTATATACTGCTATGGGCAGTTATACCTAGTTTATTTTTGCAAGGCATGTTTACCGACTCAGCAGACAATATTTCCTGGACAACCATTCCACTTGTTGATTTATTAGGCACATTTAAACATCCAGCATTAGGAGCCTGGGTATTAAAATTTGCACTCAAAATTACACCTACCAGCTTAAGTGCCATTTTATTGTTAAGCGCAAGCTGTATTCTTATAACTTATTTCTATATCTATAAACTTGGTCGGGAATTCTTACCTAAAGAAAAAGTTTTATTTGCAATATTATTCACATCTACCCTCTACTACTTAAATGTTAGAAGTCTTCAATATAATCAAAACATTATCATGTTACCTTTTTGGAGTGCTGCCGTTTTTTATACTTATAAAAGTATAAACACAAACTTACGTAAATATTGGGTTTACTTGGGCATTGTTTGCGGGTTAGGCATGCTCGCAAAGTACGAAATAGCCGTTATTATCCTTGTACTAGCAATATATCTAATATTTAATTATAAGAAATCATATAACGCTAACCCCTTAATAGCTGCTGCAATAGGGTTATTTATTTTTTCACCAAACTTAGTTTGGTTGATTCAACATGATTTTCTACCAATAAACTATATGGGCATGCGTGCTGATATAGATGCTCCTGATGGAAATAACTGGTTAATGCACCTAATAAATTCATTGAACTATTTTAAAGATCAAATTGGTTTATTAATTTACCCTATTATTCTGGCTGCGTTATTTGGAAAATTAGGCAAATTTAAGATCAACAAAGATAATAAGTTTTCCTTAATGGCGGGCTTTGCACCTTTTATACTAGTATTTTTAATTTCGTTTTTATTCGGTATTAAAATACCAGCAGAATGGTCTTACCCTTTTTATTTGTTTACCACCCTTGCATTTATACAAGTATGTAACATTGAGGTAACCCCAAAAAGGCTGAATATAGTAATTGGATTCGTAATCTTTGTTCATGTTTGTATTTTTTCAGTATATTTCATAACCATGTTCTGTAGCCATAAAATTTCTAGCATCAACATACCAGCAGAAGCAATCGGAAAACAAACAGCTAAATATCTGTCTCTTATACACATCTCCGAGCCCACGAGACAGGCAGAAATC
>CAJXRW010000091.1 GCA_913060525.1 uncultured Gammaproteobacteria bacterium | reverse complement strand
TCTACACAGAGTAGATCGTCGGCAGCGTCAGATGTGTATAAGAGACAGATCCGTTACTTTGCTTTAAACCAGCAGTAAGGTTCAAAACATTAAAATTAAACTTTACTTGCCAGGTTAAGATGAAGGCGCGACGGCAATCATTAATGTCACAAACGCATTTGATTGGCTCAAAATTGTTCGATTTTATGCCTTGGCAAAGGGTTTGTTTATTTGAATATACGCAACCAATAGAGCTGCCAGAACATGTTTTATATAAATTACATCGATATGCTATGGCGCAGGTTACTCAAAGTGATTTTGATCCAATTAAAACTTTAAGAAAGCTTAATAAACTAGCCCACCAAAAGCCTAATAAATTAATTGAAATGGTAAAGTATACAAAAGCATTGCCACAGAGTTCTATTCAACATCAGCTGATGTTGTTTGTTTTGTTGTGCAGGATACTTAGCATACCAACTCGATATGTTCGAGGGTACGTTAAGCAATTTTCATTTACGAAGCATTATCATTTCAAAGTACATTTATGGGCAGAAGTCTATTTACCTTATATTGGCTGGATAGGGTTTGATCCTAAATATTATCGTTTAGCCAATCAAACATATATTCGCTGCGCGGTATTTACGCATTTTAGTCAATGTGGTGAATCTATAATTGACGATAGAATAGATATAAATAGACCTCAAAAAAAATTGAGTGAGCTTTCTTTAACTAACTAATTGACAACGGCCTATAGAAGTAAAAAATAATTATATATCAATGTGATAGTATTTTATACTGATACGTTTTAACTATTTTATAACTTCGTATTTGTGTTCAACCTCCTTAAGTCATTAGCTAAATTTAGGTTTATCTGGGGATATACCTAAGACTTCTAAACTTTTCTCCAAAATTTTGGCTGCTAATGGTGCTGCAGCAGTTCCACCACCATAGTTATCACTTTGTGCATCATCGATGGTGGTGACAATAACCAGTTTTGGATTACTTACTGGGGCAATGCCTGCAAAAATACCCGTATATGAATTGGTGGCATATCCACCAGCAATTGGTCGTCTTACTGTGCCTGTTTTTCCTGCGACATGATAGTTTAATAAATTGGCTCTGCGTCCTGTAGCGCCATTGCCTTCAATTACACTATTTAACATTGCTAATGTTTCATCAGCAACCTTACAAGAGGTCACATTGGCCTTAATTGCTTCATTCTTAGAAAATAATTGGAGGATAGAGGGTTTTATCATTTCTCCATGGTTAGCAATGGTGGTATAGGCTTGGGCTAATTGTAAAGCAGTTGCATTCATGCCATACCCAAAAGAAAGGGTTGCCAGTGGAAACTCACCCCAAACTTTTGGCACGGGTACATATCCATCCCGTTCACCTGGAAAGTCTACATTGGTTTTATGCCCAAATCCTACAGATAACAAAGTATCTGACAATTGTTCGTGAGGTAGGGAAAGTACAATTTTTGAGATACCGACATTACTTGATTTTTGTAGAATATATTCCAGATTCATATCACCATAATCTTTAAAATCTCTAACCATTCTTTTACCCACGCGGTAATAACCAGGGGAAGTATGAATAATGCTTTCTGGTGTGTACTTTCCTGATTCTAAAGCCATAAGTGCAGAAAAACTTTTAATCGTAGACCCAGGTTCAAACACATCTGTAACAGCCCGGTTTCGTCTTGTTTCGGGCAAGGAGTTTTTCATATTGTTTGGGTTATAAGATGGCTGGTTTACCATGGCTAATATTTCACCAGTTTCTGCATCAAGAACGATGACACTTCCCGAAGCAGCAACATTCTCTTTTACAGAGTCCCGCAGGGCTTTGTAAGCAATATACTGAATTCTTCTATCAATACTCAATGCAAGATCATGACCATTTGAGGGGGTGGTCTGAGAATCAACTGTTTTAATTAGGTTTCCTTTTAAGTCTTTATCAAGCACAGATTTTTCTGAGTGACCAACTAACCAGTTATTGTATTTAAGCTCAATTCCCTCTTGCCCTTCTTCATCAATATTTGTATAACCAATTACATGTGCGGTAACTTCGCCATCTGGATAGTAACGTTTATATTCCTTTTCCAAATATATACCAGGTAAATTTAAATCATCAATTTGCTGCGCTACCATTGGATTGACTTGGCGTTTTAAGTAAACAAACCCATTTCGTCCTAATTTAGGCTTTATTCGCTCCAAAACTATTTGTTTTTGTTTATTTGATAAGCCTAATAAATTAAAGACATATTCTAAATTTGAATTAAGTTCCACATATTTTGGATCAACCCAAATTGAATTAACTGGAGTGCTGACTGCAAGCGGGTAACCATTACGATCAACAATCGTACCGCGATACCCATGATTTTCAGTTAATCGGTGGGTGCGTTTATTACCTTCTTCAACCAAAAAATCATGGTCTTTCGTTTCAATAAAAATTAACCTTGCCATAACACCCGTGGTTATGAGTATTAGAAATGACAAGAATACGATGAGTCTTCTTTTTGAAGGTATGGCTTGTTTTATGTTATTTGGCTTCATGGATAACTTAATGATAAATAATACTAATATTGTAGGGATACCTTGGCGAGTGCCTAGGTTAAATTGTTTTGTTTTTGTGTAATGATATATTGGAATCAATATCTATAATTAATTAACAATATAAAAAACCGAGTTCAGATGAAAATTCTTGTATTTTTAGGTTCAGTTAGAGAAAGCTCACCACCAAAGCCTCCTCGTTTAGGTCATAGGGTTGCAAAAGCTTGTGTGGCGTTGTTGGATGAAAAGTATGAAGTGGAGTTGATTGATCCGCTTGATTACCAGCAACCAGCTATTTTTAAACCACATTTTTCTTATGCTCAAGGTAAAGCGCCTCAAGATATCGACTCACTTGCGAATAAAATTAAACAGGCAGATGGGTATATTATGGTTAGTCCTGAATATAATCATTCTATGAGCCCAGCTTTAGCAAACCTCCTCAATCATTTCGGCAGTTCATTATTTTCTTACAAGCCCAGCGCAATCGTTACCTATTCTGCTGGGCAATGGGGTGGAGTGAGGGCAGCAGTGAATATGAGGACATATTTATCAGAGCTTGGATGTTTGCCTGTTTCTGCAATGGTCCATGTGCCAAAGGCAGCAGATATTTTAAATCAAGAGGGTGAGTTTATTCATGATTCTCAAAGTTGGCAGCAATATTTTGAAAGAACCTTTTCTCAGTTGGTATGGTGGGCGCAGGCAGCAAAAAATATGTGCGTAAATGTTGATCCATTTGAAGGAATAAAGATTTTTAATAAAAATCCATCTCAAAGAAATGCACCATAATGGAGATGCGAGGGGCTGAAATGATTGAATATCATTGGAAGAAATTTGATGAACTATCAGCGATTGATATATTTGATATGCTGAAGGCAAGACAGGATGTATTTATTATTGAGCAGAACTGTATTTATCCCGATATTGATGATCTTGATAAAAAATCTTGGCATTTGTTGGCAAGAAGAGATGGCGAACTGGTTGCTTATTTAAGAGTCGTTTATCCAGGATATAAATATGCTGAATTATCCATAGGAAGGGTTTTAACCATAGAAGAGGTTCGTGGCGCTGGTATAGGTTATCACTTAGTGGCTGAAGCAATTAAAAATATTAATCAAATAGCTGAAAATGTGGCTATTCGAATATCGGCCCAGTTTCATTTACAAAAATTTTA
This sequence comes from uncultured Gammaproteobacteria bacterium, assembly GCA_913060525.1. Classification (GTDB taxonomy): domain Bacteria; phylum Pseudomonadota; class Gammaproteobacteria; order Francisellales; family Francisellaceae; genus CAJXRW01. The sequence goes on along the minus strand of CAJXRW010000091.1, from coordinate 4,148 downwards.
TGATGTGTTTGGTTTTAAGTCTGTATCAGAACCGTATGATGAAGATGGGATTCTTCATATTGAAATGCTTAGAAAATCTGGCGTACAATTTTAATTAATTATTAGAATATTTTTAATTTAGTTATTATTTTAACCTATTCTTATTATTAGATATTTAGTAAAGGAGAAAAATAGATGGCAAATGAAGGTTATCATGAACCAATTAATGAGCTGTCAGATGAAACAAGAGATATGCATCGGGCAATTACATCTTTAATGGAAGAATTAGAGGCAGTAGATTGGTATAACCAGCGTGTTGATGCTTGTAAAGATGCTGAACTCAAAAAAATATTGGCACATAATCGTGATGAAGAAAAAGAGCATGCCGCCATGGTATTAGAATGGATCCGCCGTCGTGATCCAACTTTTGATGCTGAGCTTAAAGATTATTTATTCACCAATAAGCCAATTGGTCATCATGATTAACATGATGTGATTTGGTTATTCAGTGTGAATGAATTTTACTTATAGAAGGTGTTCTATCATGGGTCTAAACAACAACTTTAAGTTGATGGCAACCTATAATGAGTGGATGAATAATAATATTTATTCTGCTGCCTCTAAGTTGAGTGAAGATGAACTGCATAAGGATAGAGGGGCTTTTTTTAAGTCAATTATTGGTACACTCAATCATATTGTAATTGGTGATATTATCTGGTTAAAACGATTTGCTGACCATCCTGGAAATTTTAAATCACTAGAACCTATTCGAGCAATGGAAAAACCACCTGCCTTGAATGATATTTTGTATCATAATTTTGCTGACTTAAAAAACATAAGAGATCAGCTTGATGAAGTGATTATTAATCTTATTAATGAGCTTGATGAAGAAATACTCAACTCTTCGTTACTATATCAGAATACTAAAGGCATTACTTTTTCAAAGAAATTAGGGCATTTATTACAGCATTTTTTTAATCATCAAACACACCATCGAGGGCAAATTTCTACTTTGTTATATCAAGCTGGTATTAATATTGGGGTGACAGACTTATTGGATTGTATCCCAAATACTTAATGATCACGCCATTTAACCAGTCCACCTGAAAAAGATTGATATGTACGCTAATCAGTATTGCATACACAAAATTTGAGCCTCTTATCTTTTAATAAGATAAAAGCCATTCGTAGACAGCTATAAAAAGTTTGGTTATAATCTCTGCCTTCCAGCTTAGGAGAGATGGCCGAGTGGCTGAAGGCGCACGCCTGGAAAGTGTGTATACGGTAAAACGTATCGGGGGTTCGAATCCCCCTCTCTCCGCCACGAATTTATCCTTTAATATTAATAAATTACCTTTAATCACACAAACCCCACACACTGGGGGATTCAGGCTGATTATTTCATAATGATTTGCACCCAGAGAACCCTGTTTCAGAAATATCTGGTGTTTAATTTTATTTGAAATACATTTCCAACATGTCGGTATGTTGAGAAAATATAATTTTACATTTTTTTAAGAATTCATTAAGGTAAGCTCGATATAATGAACTTGCTACTCCTCAAGTTAGTGTAAGACCTAACTTAAAACTCAAAGCCAACCACTGTGTTGGCTTTTTTTTTATTGAAAATTTATCATAAACCCCAGTGATAAATCTCAAATATAAACACATTGATGGAATATTTAAAACCTGAATTCACTTCTTTTTATATAACCAGTTGACGCTGGAAATATTAAAATATTTTCATGTTATTTGACCAAAAGCGGGAAGAGTTCATCAACTTGGATATTTATAAAATTGTATTATCCAGGTATGCGCTATTTTATGTCGGAATAAAACAAGTAAAAATGATTTAATCAATCAACTTAAGCAAATTGACTCATAAAATAATTTTCTTTTCCTTTACGAAATGCATTCATAAATTTTTGTTTATTTGATTTTCTCTTTGCTTTGTTGCTTTTCTCGTGAACGCCAGCATTATAATTTAAGCGTGCGGAGAACTTTGCAACTGGGTTGTTTATCTTACGCATTTTGATTCTCCTATTTTTAAATGCGGTCGAATAATATCCTAAATTGTTTTGTTTATAAAGGAATAGATCAATTTTATTGGTTCCAGCGTAATTAATTATCCAGCTATAATTATTTACCAAGAACACGCTTTAATCACTTTAATAAATGCATCACCATATTTTTGTGCTTTAGCTTCGCCGATACCATTTATATCAAGTAACTGGTTTAAGCTTATTGGGCGACTCCTAGCTAAATCAAATAATGTTTTATCATGAAATATCACATAAGCGGGGACATCTAGCTCTTTCGCCAACTCCATACGTTTTTGTTTAAGTTGATTAATTAACTCAATCTCTGTATCAGAAAACACATAAGATGGTTGTGATGACGAGTAGTTTTTGCCATAAGTTTGACTACTTTTACGCGTGCGTTTTTCTTCTCGGTAGGTAAATTGAATAGATTGAGTACCCTTTAAAATTGGGCGGGCTAACTCGGTAAGTTTAATACTGCCATGGTTTTCACTATCCACATGTAATATACCATTAGCCACTAGCTGACGAATAAATGATGACCATTCTTTCTGCGTATAATCCGCACCCACACCAAAGGTTTTTAATTGATGATGTCCAAACATTTTAACTTTTTCAGTAAGCTTACCCAACAGCACATCGATAATGTGTCCCGCGCCAAATCGTTGCTCTGTTCTTAATATGGCAGATAAAATCATCTGGGCAGGCGTTGTACCATTTAGGGTTTTGGGTGGATTTAAACAAGTATCGCAATTTCCACATGCTTCAGATTTTTCATCAAAGTAAGCAAGCAATACTTGCCGACGACAATTTGCTGCCTCACTATAACCAATTAAGGTATTTAGTTTTTGCATCTCAATATATTTTTGCTTTTCGCTAACCTCTGATTCATTGATTAACCGTCGCTGGAATACTGCATCAGCCATACCGTAAGTCATCCATACTTTGGCTGGTAAGCCATCACGCCCAGCTCTTCCTGTTTCTTGGTAATAGCCTTCAATACTTTTTGGTAAATCTAAATGCGCCACAAAACGTACATCAGGTTTATCAATCCCCATGCCAAAAGCAATGGTCGCCACTACGATCACATTATCTTGCTGCAGAAAGGCTTTATGTGATGCTTCCTTCACCTCAGCAGACAAACCCGCATGATAGGCATAGGCATTAAAGCCTTTATCTTTCAAGAGCGCTTGCGTTTGCTCAACTTTCTTACGTGAAGAACAATAGATAATCCCCGACTGACCTTTGCATCCTACTAAAAAATCTAAAAGCTGTTTTCTGGGGTTATCTTTATAAACAACTTGATACTGAATATTTGGACGATCAAAACTTGATTTAAATTGTTCCGCACCTTGTAATTGAAGTTTTTCAACAATATCTTTTTGAGTTGGTTTGTCGGCTGTTGCGGTAAGAGCAATTCTGGGAACCTTGGGAAACTGTTCCGCCAATATGGACAAACGCATATATTCTTGTCGAAAATCATGTCCCCATTGCGAGACACAATGCGCTTCATCAATGGCAAATAATGAAATTTTACATTGTGATAATAAGCCTAAAAAGCTATCCATTAACAAACGTTCTGGTGACACATAAACCAACTGAATTTGATTTGTACGCATTAACTGCATGGTCTCAGTTATTTGATCATAAGGTGTATTGGAGTGGATCGTTGCTGCTGCAACGCCTTGTTCAATTAAAGCCTGACATTGATCATTCATTAATGCAATTAGCGGAGAAATGACAATACCCACGCCATCCCTCATAATTGCTGGAATTTGATAGCATAAAGATTTACCACCACCTGTTGGCATTAGTACAAACGCATTTCCACCCTGTAATAATGTTTCAATAATTTCAGTTTGATTAAAGCGAAACTCATCGTAACCATAAATTTGTTTTAATATGTTGAGTGCTTGTTGGGACATAATATGGATCATTTTAAATGATGAAGTTATTCTAAAGTGATTATATATCCAAAACAATCACGCTTATTGGCAACCTGCGCTTACAACTACCTAATAAATTTTTAATGTTAAGTCCCATTATTTGAAATTACATAATTGTAATTTGATTTTCTCTGAGGGTTAATTTGTACTTCTGTCTCTTATACACATCTCCGAGCCCACGAGA
>CAJXRW010000090.1 GCA_913060525.1 uncultured Gammaproteobacteria bacterium | reverse complement strand
CGAGATTTCTGCCTGTCTCGTGGGCTCGGAGATGTGTATAAGAGACAGGCTATACTATGTCTTTAAATATTTAGGCACTTGAGAGATTTTTATGCAGCCCATGTTAAATATAGCAATAAGAGCAGCAAGAAATGCTGGTAAAATTATTCTTAAAAAATCTGATGATATTCCAAATGTAAAAATTAAAAGTAAATCTTTAAATGATTATGTAACCAATATTGATGAGCTTTGTGAAAAAGAGATTATTTATCATCTTCATAATGCTTATCCTGATCATCAAATCCTTTCAGAAGAATGTGGCTTGATTGGTAATAAAGAATCTGAATATAAATGGATTGTTGACCCGATTGATGGCACAACTAACTTTATTAAACAACTTAGCTATTCAGCGGTATCAATTGCGTTACAGGTTAAAGGGAAGACCCAGGTTGCGGTTATCTATAATCCATTTTCAAATGATTTGTACACAGCCATTAGAGGTGGTGGTGCGCAATTAAATGAAAGAAAAATTAGAGTTAGTAACAAAAATGTTATTATGGGTGCCTTACTTTCAACAGGAATATCCAATTCTAAAAAGTATAAGCCTAGCTATCATCAAGAATTAGCAGCAATGCAAGATGAAATTTTATCATTCCGCTATGGTGGTTCGTTGGCATTAGATTTAGCAAATGTTGCTTGTGGACGTTTTGATGCAGGTTGGACAATGAAAGCGCAAATTTGGGATATTGCTGCTGCTGAACTGTTAGTACGCGAAGCGGGTGGTGTTGTATCTGAAGTAAACGGTGGGGTTAATTATTTGCAATCTGGTAGCATTATTTGTGGAAATGGTAAGTTAGTTGCTGCATTAATTAAAAGAATAACACCACACTTAAATAATGAAATCTAAAGGCTTTCGGTCACAAATTGTTCTTTTTGTGTGTGACCTGATATCAAATGAAACATCACTAAAATCATTGAATAATTATTTATCCAGTGATATTTCAATGCAGGATAAATCCCTTGCGCAAGCAATTTGTTTTGGCGTGTGTCGCGAGTATCATAAATTAGAATTCTTGCTTAAAACGTATGTAAAACAAAATACGAAACTTCAATTAAAAGTAACGCTTTACATTGGCGTATATCAGCTAATGTATATGCGTCAACCTGCTTATGCGGTAATTAATGAAAGTGTAGAGGTTGTAAAAAAGTTAAAACATTCCTGGGCATCTGGTTTGGTTAATGCGGTGTTAAGGAAATTTAGCAAAAATATTGATCATCCAATCAATCTTCCAGAAGATATTGAGTTTAGTTTTCCAAGCTGGTTGTATTTAAAAATACAGAATGATTATCCAGAAATGTTGCGGAAAATTCTGCAGCAATCGAATGAAAAAGCGCCAATGTATCTTAGAGTGAATACTCAAGTGATAAACATTGGCGATTATATAGATAAATTGTCACACGTGAATATTAATGCCTATCTGGTTGATGGTGTTGCTGATGCGATTTGTCTTGAAAAAGCAGTTGCAGTTGATAATTTACCTGGCTTTAACGATGGGCTAGTCACGGTTCAAGATATTTCAGCGCAACGTGCAGTTAATATACTGCCGATTAACCAGAATGATAAAGTGATAGATGCTTGTTCTGCTCCAGGTGGTAAAGCGGTTCATTTGCTGCAAAAATATCCTGACCTGAATATTGTGGCAATTGAGAACAATCCTAAAAGAATATCTAAAATTTCAGACAATTTAGCTAGATGTCATATTGATACAAGTAGATGTCAAATGATTCAAAACGATATGTCTAATATTCATTCCTGGTGGCAGTCTGAAAAAGTTGATGCCATTCTGCTTGATGCGCCGTGCTCCGCCACTGGTGTCATACGTCGTCAGCCTGATATTAAGCTTTTGAGGACTGAAAGTGAGGTTGATCAAATCGTTAATCTACAAGCACAAATTTTAGAATCAACTTGGCAGATTCTAAAGCAGGGTGGTTATTTGCTTTATTGTACTTGTTCAATATTAAAAGATGAGAACTCCAATCAAATAAAATCTTTTTTTGAGAATCAAAAAGATGCTAAGTTAATTGATATAGAATCAATGCGCCAATTTAAAACAGAGTTTGGTTATCAAGTATTACCTAGTGCACAAAATGGTGATGGATTTTATTACGCGTTATTACAGAAAGAGCGTTAGTTTAGGTTAAGAGGTCTCCAAATGAAATACGATACAAACGAAGATGGTTTTTTGCTTGATCTTTCACAATGGGATAAAAATTTTGCTGAGAAAACCGCTGAACTGGAAAATATAAAATTAACAGCTGATCATTGGGAAGTGATTTATTTTGTGCGAGGTTTTTATAAAGAGTATGAAGCATCCCCAGCCATTAGGGCATTAATCAAAGCGCTAAAAGTCACCAAAAATGACGAAAAATGGAATAGCCTTTTTTTACAAAGCTTATTCCCTGAAAGCCCAGCGGTGCAAGCTGCAAAAATTGCTGGAATTCCTAAACCTGTTAAGTGTATTTGATTAGTATCACCCATTCAAATCAATTATTTTTTAAACTAAAATTTCAATGAGTTAATAAATATTGGAGATATTCTATGCGTAAAACACTTGCTTCTGTCATTGCAATTAGTTTAAGTGCCGCTTTAGTAACGGCTTGTTCATGTGGTGATAAAAATAAACCACAACCACCAAAGGCACCTCAAGTAGAGGCTGCAAAAATAGCGCCTGTAGCGACGCCTGAACCTGTAATTTCAAGCGCTATTAATTTATACCAAGAGCCAAATGATCAATCTAAAATCATTGATCAAATTTCACCTGCTGAGCAAAGTGGCTTTGTGCCGATTCATAAGAACAAGGATGGCTGGGTAAAAGTAGGTAATCAATCAAATGGCGAAACAGGTTGGGTTAAGCCAATTAATGATAGAGTTGAACAGTTAAAAGCAGCTTTAATTGAAATTGAACAGCAACAGAAAAAATTGGCTATTGCCTATCAACGTGAAGTGATTGAAGCCAGACGTACTGAAGAAAGCATTATTAGACAGATTAATCAATCATACCGTTATGCGAATGTTGATCAACAACCAGTTCAAAGGCAGTTTAAATCAGTTTCTGTTAGCTATAACGGTACGGGTGATGATGCTAAAGCTAAAGTCACTAAAACCTGGACAGATCAAGATGGACAAATTCAAACCAAAACAGAAGAAGTGCCATTAAATCAGCTTAATCAAGTGCTTTCTAATTAGTTGTTAGGTATCCAATCTGTTTTTTATTATAAAAGTTAAGTAAAAGTATTGGGTGTAGTCTAATAAGGGTTATTGGTATTTAGTATGCATTTAAATATTTGTCGGTGTGTTGATAAATAAAATAAATATTCTGGATGCCATTGAACACCAAATATAGTTAGACCATTGGTGCTTTCTATTGCTTGAATAATGTTATCTCGGTCATGCGCTACAGCATTTAACCCATTCCCAAGGTTGTTTATTGCTTGGTGATGTAAGCTATTTACTTTAAATTTATTTTTCTTGAGCAGCTTTGATAGCTTTGAACTTTTATTTAAGCGTACAACTTTTGATGCAATGAGGCTAGATCTATTTCGCGTTTTCACGCGTATAGTTTTTAGGTCTTGGTAAAGTGTTCCACCAGCAACCACATTGATTAGCTGAGCACCTCGGCAAATGCCTAATAGTGGGATATTTTGCACCATTCCCCATTTTATCCATTTAATTTCTAATTTATCGCGAACATCATCTATTTTCACATCTGGGTTGATATTCCCTTGATATAAACTAGGGTTTATATCATCACCACCGCTTATAACTAAGGCATCTATTTGTTGAGTATTGATCTGGTGGCGAGTGCTAATTCTTATTGCTTTTGCACCCACTAAAAATAATGATAGTTTTATGCACCACCAGCTTGGGGAAAAATGTCGGCTATTACCTGTTACCCCTACAATAAGCTTTGGTTTCCTCCTAAATATATTCATTTTTAGATAACCAGTTCTGAATATAATTAACCCACTTAGCTTTATTCAAATTAAGCATAGAAACTTCTTGCTCTAAAAATTTTGATGATAATTCATCAATATGTTCAGGTTTATTAGCAAGCTTTTCAACGATGCACCATATATTCCAAGGCTTTGAAAGATTCCAGTTTTCTTTGTTGATGTTAGAGTTAGGCATTCTGTAGTGAAACGCAGGACGAGGTCTTATCCTTTCATCATCAATTGATTCATTCACTTTATTTTTGTTTAGGTGTGCTAGTAATGGTAGTAAATCTAGCGCCCTGTTTCGAGTGGCATTAAGCTTTAAATAATCATCAAATAATTCATCTATTGAGCAAGTATCTTTTTTAAGTATTGTTAGCGTATATTCGTTGGGGTACAAATTGATATAAGGTGTTAATTTGCGGCTGAAGTCAATTTTATGTGTTTTTGCTAACCACCATTGTAATATTGAAAATGCCTTCAAATACGAAAGAATTGTATTGCTATCAAGTCTCGGCAGCTCAGTGTTAACATGTACGCCATATGCTGCAATAATACTCTCTTGCGTTCCTGTAGCACCATGTTGGCGAAGTTTTGTAACAAGTTTATCAAGTTTTGATAATTCAGATATTTTAATAGGGGGGCAGACAACCTCCAATGGAACTATTTTTGATGAAAAATAAACTAATGGACTTAGCCAGTCAATTTTATTGTCATTATTGTTTTTTGCCTTTTCCTTTAAGAATTGCCAATCCATTTCAACTTTGAATTCACCAAATTCAGTATGTATTGATTTTTCAACCTTAGAAGTTGGATCAATTATGGCATCATAACATTGTTGAATAATTTCAACTGTCTGGTCAACTGATAAATGACTTAACTCAATCTCAAAACCTACCCGTCTTTCAGAACCATCATCTCTATATAAGACAGGAGGATTGATATAATTTCCCATGTTCAAGCCTAATCGTCATAATCTAAAAAGTATAACAAAATTTTAGCAATCACTGTTTTCATTAAGGCTTAAAAATTGGCGTATTAATAACAATTAAAGTTATATATTTCTTTCTAGATGCAATTTGAAGTTTTTAACATCTTCTTCAATCTTAGGGTCTTTGATAACATTAGTTGAGATAAATGTCGGCAGTCGAGACATCCCTAAAAATTCATGTGCTTTATGAACTGAAAAATAAACTTGATCAATACCTAAGCCCTCGAAAAATTGGTCAGGATCATCAAATGCTTCTAACGGTGCATTCCACGTTAATGAGAGTAAATACTTTTTATCTTGTAATAGGCCGCCTGAGCCGTATTTTTTTGATGGATCTGATCTTGTCCGACCGTCACTGCTATATAGTTTTCCATGACCGCTGGTAAAAACTTCATCCATATATTTTTTTATTGTCCAGGGTACACCCATCCACCAGCCTGGCATTTGGTATACAACCACATCAGCCCATAGCCATTTTTCAATCTCTTCATCAATATCGTAACCGTCAGAGACAATAGTTACTTTAACATCATGGTAAGGTAATTCAGGTGATCTTCCGAAATTTCACTAAAATACTGATTCAACCCACCTCTTGAGTGGCCAAATGTCTTTCGACCATTAATCAACAATACTTTTGTCATATTTTAGCGCCATTAATAAACCGTTCAGTATATTATGTCTGTAGCTGTCGGCTTTATTGCATTAGCTAGTATTGCAGGTGATGAAAGTATGGTGAGTGCTACTTTCTTAACATTGGTGATTATTCTTTGTATATTTTATTTATGGAAATACAACAAGGTTATTCTTAAAGAAACAGTTTGATTAACATCCATATTCCCATTGCAACCATCATCACATTTTCAGTCATAGAAATAAAACCAAGGGGCACATTGCTATTGCCACCAACGCAAGCACATTTAAGTTCACGTTTATCTATATAAACGGCTTTAAATACAGAGATTGCACCAATTGTGCCAATAAATATTGCCACAGGTGATGCAATCCAAATTAAAAAACTCCCAATCATTGCAATACCTGCACCTGCTTCTGCAAACGGATAAAAATACGCATAAGGCACATATTTTTGAGACAGCAGATCATAACCCAAAAATTGGTTTGAAAATGAATTCAAGTCACGTAATTTTAAAATTGCTAAAACGCACATGCTTATGGCAATAAATAGCTCAAGTACAGTAAGCCAGCACAAATTGTGGGTTAGAAGGTAATTTGTTGATAAGGCCATTAAAAACGTTGTCACAAAAACTGCTATAATTGGCTTATAAGTCGTACCTGATTGATCAAGTGGTTTTTTGTTAAAAAAATTTCTTAGATCATCATAACCACCGATGCGTTTACCATCAATAAAAGTTTGGGGCGTTGTTTTGACATCATGTTTTGCTTTAAATTCATCTGTTTCTTCACGTGTGGTTAATAAGTCATCTTCAACTTCATAACCTTGCTGCTTTAATAAGTGCTTAGACTTGAGTCCAAATGGACATATATGATCATCCGTTTCCATCCTATATAAAACTGCTGTTTTAGGCATTACATTCCTTTAGTTAATTAATTGGCTTAATTGTTTCATAGATTATATCTTAGTTAAATTACATGTAATGTCTGAAAAAATGCTATTTTCATCGTTTTGAGGAAAAACGGCAACCTCTTTTTCAACTATTCTGTTTTACTTATGTACAAATACGGAGGTTAGTTATTACTTAAATAATTCTTTAGGTAATACCAGAATTCCAAAGTATTTTTTGTTAAACCTGTAACTTAATCCAATAAACGAGAGGTATATAATGAAAAAAATAATAGCTACGGCTATCGTAGCGGCATCATTAGTTAGTGGCGCGAGCTTTGCTTATGACCTGACTATAAAAAATCAGTCTAATTATGAAATTGGGGTTTATAATGGGGCAACTGGTTATGATAACACCGTTATACCTGACGCCACTAAAACATTTGGTTTGAGCGATGGTAATAATTTCCAAATTTATTACAACCACCCATGGGGTACGGGAGTGGTTAAAGACTATCTGGCAGGGGTGGCACGTGACGGTTACTCTAATAATATCTCAATTACTTTACAGCAGCCTGGACAGGCGGATGTTACTTGGCAGGCAGATAACGTAACAGTTGGTGATAAAAATTTCGGCAGTACGGAGTTAAAACATTGGCCAGATGCGCCATCTTTATCAGATTGCATTAACCAGTCCTGGGGTACAACGTGTACTAATTCAGGGACAACTGCTTCTATTGTTCTGACGAATTGATATAATTTTATTTGTTAGAACAGTCTACATATCGTTATCAATCTTTACCTTCTTTATGGAAGGACTTTACCAAGTTTAAAAGAACAACGTATGCTTTAGTTTAAATTTTACCTGATTTCCTTAAAATTTAGCTACATCACATGAGTCTGGTTTGTCATTCTGTGATACCCAATCAAGTTGAGTACATTATTGGATTGAAATTACATTACATGTTGTTTTGCTTGGCGCTAATTGGTGATATTAGCTATATTTGTAGGGGTAATAATAGTTAGGCATTTAGGAAAGGTAGGTGCATATGGCAGTGCAAGAATCAGCATGGTGCTTCTTTGAATGGAAGCTGATTACCCCGAGTGATGTGATTCTCTTTCTTACAGTAGTCATTGCCTTATTTGGGCCGCGCATCTGGAAGTGGCGAGATGATATTCGTAATAGCGCAGTCCTTAGCGGCGCAGTCATTCAGTTGCTCGTGAACCTCAAGCAGGACCTGCTTCGAATTCGGGATGAGCGAATTGGTTATTCGGCGCCAACTCGTAGCGATGATGAAAAAATCCAATTCAGTGAAACCTCCATCGGCGAGGTTAGCCACTACTTCTACGTCTTTGCTGTCTCTTATACACATCTCCGAGCCC
>CAJXRW010000089.1 GCA_913060525.1 uncultured Gammaproteobacteria bacterium | reverse complement strand
GCTCGGAGATGTGTATAAGAGACAGGTCATTTGTCTGTTTGGAATAAAGATATAAGTTGGACTCATTTGCCACTAGTAAGCGGCCTGATTGAGAAAGACTCAATGCGTTAATAATATTGTTATTTAAACTACTATTGTGCTGATTGTAGCGGGTAAAGTTATCACTCAATGGGTTATACCGAGCTAAACCGTTCTGAGTTCCGACCCACAACGCTCCTTCCTGATCAATCTGTAATGTCCTAATAAAGTCATGAGGTAAAGAAGTTATATCATTGGGGTTATGTTGGTAGTTAACGAATTCATAACCATCAAAACGACTTAATCCATTTGCGGTGGCAAACCACATGAATCCGCGTTTATCTTCGATAATATCGGTAATTGTATTTTGAGTTAAGCCATCGGCTTTGGTGAGATTATCAAAAGAAAAGGATTGGGCGTGCGCTGTATTTAAAAAGCCCAAAGTAGTGCTTATAAGCCACACCCAGCAAAAGAAGGATTGAATAGTTAAAGTATGCAATTAACACCTGTCAGCAGTTTTTCTGCTTTGTAATTATTAATATTTAGGAACCAATCCATTGCATCCATTAGGCTAAATATGCCTAAAATACGGGGCCTTAACAAGTTTTAATCGTTACTTTTTAACGCTAATACACAGATTTTACCTCAACCAGTGTTTTGTTCGGTCTATCGGCTGAATCTTAATGGTTTATTCTACCAAAGGCGTATGTTTTTTGAACTCCGAAACATCTGTCACCTGGGCTACGGATAACTCGCTTGCCGATATTTTATGATTTGGATCACTATACAATATTAATTCACCAGTATTTTTTCCGATGACTAACCCTTTGACGAATGTCATCAAGTCAGAAAACTCAATATTGGTTAACTCGTTGGCAGTATCTTTATTCTGAGAAAATGCATAATCTCGATTACCTAATGCAGACCACAGACGTTGGCTTTTCATACTTAAATTCGCATCGTTTTGACACAATTGTTTCATTACACCTTGTTTTATATCATTCCAATTTTTTTGATATTGCTGTAAATCAACGGTGAATTTTTGCAGAAAATCGCGGATTGTTGTGATTAAGTACTCGGCGGAATACTGTGGTGACTGAACGTAAAAAGCCATACCAGGATGTTGATTAAAGGGAACATAACCACTACCTACCAGATAACCCAACTGTGCTTGCTGGCGAGCAAAATTAAAGAACACAGGTGACACAAGCTGCTCTAATAAAATGGTCAATAAGGTGTCGCGCCGCTTTGCGTTAGGTGATTGGTAATAAATGACGACCGCCGCATCTGGGTGATTACAGGGCAGTGAATGTAATAGCGAGCGCTGCTGAGATAAATCAAACACACTGCGCGATAATTTCCCATGCCCTGTAAACTTTTGATGTTGCTTGTATAAACTAGATGAAAACTGTTCAGCCTCTGTTTTGTGCCAGTTACCAAAGATTAAAGATTCAATATACCTATTATTCAGCATTTGGCTTTTCACCTCATAGACCTGTTCTATGCTGGCTTTTTCTATCGCGTTAACCATGCTCAGAGGCGTGTGGGTATTTTGCTGCATCAGTGCAGATAATCTGGTAAATAAGCGGTTGATTGGCTTATTAAGCAGGTTATTGTGCAGACTTTGCAACTGCTGATGCTTCACTTGCTCGAAGTGCTTATTGAAGTCTTCGAACGTGTGAATCTGCTCAGTCAGTTCATGTGCAAACATTAATTGATTGGCGCTAAAGCCACTTGTATGAAGGGAAAAACCACATTGATGCGAATACAAGTGATAATTTAACCCAGCAACATTGGCCTGATAATAACGTTGCTGAAAATGGTTATTTAATAGGGCTATCCATAATTTCTTTGTGGCCGCAGCCTCTACGCCTAACGTGGCGGCTTGGCAATCAAATGAAACGTAGCAATCTCCTCTAGGTAACTCAAATTGGTTATCTTGTCCGAACCACACATTAAAATCTGCTGTGTCAAATGTTTGTTGCGGAATAATAAATTGTGCATCTGTTGCTATCCGCGAATGGTTACGACTAAGAAACGGATTTTTCTCGGGTAATTTTAATAATGGGTTACACGAGGCGTTTTGCAGTTTTTGCATTAAGCTCGATGGAATCGCGGAAACGTTATATGGGGTCTGGTACCACCGACTAACAAAAGTTGTTTTAGGGTTTGGTGAAACCACTTTGACCCGCATATTCTCCGGGGTGAAAAAATTTAGCACTTCGTCGACAACAGCAGGATTCGGCTTATCCAGAATATATTCTGACGCAATGAGGTGCTCTGGTGGATAAATAAAGATGCTACTCGATAAGCTGATTGCTTCGTCAGTGGGCTTTATGGCATCAGCAAATTGCCAAATTTGGGAGAGCAGTGTGCTTTTTTCATCGAAGTAGCGAAGTTTATTGTGCTGCTTTATATCTTCAATATATTGAAATATCGTTTCCAGCATAAGGTCAATATTGGCTAAACCTGCTTCGGTTAACTGTAGGTTGACGTTGAAATCTCGAAAGTTACTGCCTTCAATACCCCCACCTACACTAATATTTGTCGCAAAACCCTTTGCTTTAAAATGCCCAAGCAAACCGTCAGGACCTTCATCTGCTAACAACTCACTAATAATGCAAAGTGGTTTGGTTCGATAAAGATGTTGCATAGAGGGCAGAGCGAAGGTCACGATAAGCCTCCGTGCTGATTTCAGTGGTGCAATATCAATTCTGATCCCCAACTGCTCATCTAAATAAAGCGCTGGGAGTGGGGCCGCAGGGGGTGCTTGCCTGTTTGCAAAAGACCCAAAATGCGCCTTAACAAGCTCTAAGCAGGTTTGCGTGTCAAAGGGGCTGATGATGCACACCGTCATATTGTGGCTAACGTATTGATTTTGATGCAAAGCAAACAAACGCTGTTGAACTTCTTTAAGACCCAACGTGTTTAACGTGCTGGCATTACCGACGGAAAATTGACTAAAGGGGTGTTCAGGGTTTGATGTTTCTTTATGGACTTCATACAGTCTACGTAAATCGTCATTTATTTTTAATGAAAATTCAGCGTCAATAGCGCTAACTTCTTTTTTAATGGACTCAATTTCAAATAATGGTTGGGTTAATAAATGGCTGAAATGATCAAGCGCAGTCGAAAGATTTTCATTATTTACAGAAAAATAGTAATGGCTGTATTCTGAGCCCGTGGCAGCATTTACCGTACCACCATGCAAAGAGAGAAACGTATCAAACGCATCAACTGTCTTATATTTCTTATTCCCTTGGAACAGCATGTGCTCCAAAAGGTGACTTAAGCCGAGGCAATCAGCAGGATCACTAAAATGCCCATTGCCTATGGTCGCCGCCACAGAACAGGTTTCGCTGGTTTGATCTTCGACAAGGATCACCTTCAACCCATTCTCAAGTTGAGAATACAGGTAGTGACGATTGTCGAGATGATGAGTAAGCAAAATATTAGATCCTGTTGTCATATATTGCGCTTAAATAGCATAACTTAAAAAACACTCAACTCTCGGATTTTCAAACATTTATTTGTTATATTAAGCGTAACAAAGTTTGTTAACTATTCAGCAGTAATTTATGCAGATTATGATCATGCGCCACGGCGACGCAGAACCAGTACAAGATGACGACCGTTCTCGTGAGTTAACGAAGTTTGGCCAACAACAAGCTATGGTAGCAGGGCAGTGGTTAAACCAGCGCTATTCAGAAGGCATTGAGATGAGCTTGGTTAGCCCTTATGTTCGGGCGCAGCAAACATTAGACGCCGTTAGCGAAAATGTGGATGTTCATCATCACGCCGTATCAGACGATATAACACCTGATGGCAATATCTGGCTGACGCATGACTATGTTGATTACTTACTAGAGGTAAAGAAAGTCTCTGATTCATTGTTGATTGTCAGTCATATGCCCTTTGTTAGTTACTTCCTAGATGAAATAACCAAAGAGCAACATTCGTTATTTTTTGATACATCGAGTATAGTGTTGCTTGATTATCAACCAGCTACACACTCAGGGACGGTGCTGGACATTTATCACCCATCATGAAGTTAAGGGATAAACTTCCACTATAGTTTTGAGTATGAGAACCGATAACTCGTTA
Organism: uncultured Gammaproteobacteria bacterium; assembly: GCA_913060525.1. Classification (GTDB taxonomy): domain Bacteria; phylum Pseudomonadota; class Gammaproteobacteria; order Francisellales; family Francisellaceae; genus CAJXRW01. The sequence goes on along the minus strand of CAJXRW010000089.1, from coordinate 3,784 downwards.
GAGAGGTTAGATTCATGCCAGGCAAAAATTTACCTGCGTATTTAAAGCAGGTACTAGAACATCACGTATCAAACGCGCAACTGACTCACGACACTGAGCTTCAGAGTATTTATGATCGCCTGACAAACCTGAACTCAAAAGTAGAGTTAGCTAAAGAAAAAATTCGTCAAAATAGACTGGCAAATAATTCTCTGCCAAAATCCTGAGTAACACATTTTTAATCAGCTCTAATCAGCTTTATTATTATCTTGAGCCAAATAGAACTGAGGCATGATACGCACGGTTTTTACCACATTATCTTTCATCTCAATGATTTCAAGTGGGTAACCGGCTAAGCGCAAACTGATATTGGCTTCTGGAATATCTTCTAAATATTCTAGAATGATACCATTGAGGGTTTTTGGTCCCTCAGTAGGGAAATGCCAATCCATTTCTTTGTTCAGTTCTCTCACGTTTGCACTACCGTCAACTAAAACACTGCCATCTTGTTGGGTATCAGCTTCTTTACTGTGATCAGGCACCATACTGGTGGTGAAATCACCAATAATTTCTTCAAGAATATCCTCTAGTGTCACTAAGCCTTGAATATCACCATACTCATCTACAACTAAACCGATTCGCTCTTTCACGGCTTGAAACTTGTACATCAAGGTATGTAACGGAGTCGACTCGGGGGTGAAGTATATTTCTCGAACGGCTCGCAACAGACTGGATTTAGTAAATTCATCTTTAGACAACAAGCGCAGGGCATCACGCACATGGACGAATCCAACTGCATCATCAATGCTGTCACGGTATAGTAAAACCCGAGTGTGTTGTGAGTTTATTAGTTGTTTCTGTATGTCTTTCCATTCATGGTTGATATCAATCGCCACAATTTCATTGCGGGGTACCATGATGTCCTCGGCAGTGACTTTTTCTAGGTCCAGAATACCGACTAGCATATCTTGGTGCTTTTTGGGGATCATGGCCCCCGCTTCATGCACAACGGTACGCAACTCTTCTCTACTGAGGCTACCACTGTCACTGTCATCTGTGCTGATCCGCAATAATTTAAGAATAAAGTTGGTGATCCCGTTAACTAAAAATACTAATGGATATAGCACTTTGAGCATGGGTAAAAGAAAAAATGATGCAGGGAAAGAGACTTTTTCAGGGTAGAGCGCAGCAACTGTTTTAGGGGTAACTTCAGAAAAAATAAGAATAACCAAGGTTAAAACCACCGTGGCGATTGCGATCCCCATGTCACCGTACAAGCGCAAACCCAAAACTGTCGCTACGGCAGATGCGGCAATGTTAACCAGATTATTACCAATAAGAATTAAACCAATTAACCTGTCAGGTCGCTCAAGCAATGTCTGGACGCGCAACGCCCCTTTGTTGCCTTCGTTACCCAGGTGCTTAAGTCGATATCGATTGATCGACATCATACTGGTTTCGGAGCTAGAAAAATAAGCGGAAAGTAATACTAAAATACCAAGTAGAATAAATAGACTACCTGTTGATATATCGTCCAACTAAGGATTCCCTAAAGGTTGTTAAAGCGAAACTTTAAGGGCAAATTCCCAACGTTTCAAGCAAAGTTGGCTTATTTTACTATAGATAAAGGCTAAAAACAGGCTCAGCTCAAAATTATTTCTTTGACAAAACGGCTGCCAAAATAGGCCAAACTTAATAATAATGAGCCTGCAATAGTAGCGAAAATAATAGGCTTACCACGCCAACCAAACTTAAAATGCCCAAATAGCTCGATAGAAAACACCAGCCAAGCCAATATAGATAAAATAGTCTTGTGGGCTTGCCCTTGAGCAAACATGTTTTCTAAAAATACAAACCCGCTTATTAGCGAGAGCGTTAATAAGATAGTGCCAACGGTTAGAAGTTTAAACAGAATACCTTCGACCATCATTAAAGGAGGTAAAGAGGAATGAAGCAAAGAAGCCTTTTTTTCTTTTAAGCGCATATTGATATACGCCAATTGTAACGCGTATAACAAAGCTATGCCTAAGCACGCATAGGCAAATAAGGCTAAGCCTATGTGTATCATTAGTTCTGGGCGCAAGCCAATGTGCATAATATGAGCATCTGGGATAAACAGATCCAGCAGAATGATAACCCCAGTAAAGGAATACACCACAGGCAGCAATATCGTATTGGGCATGGTGAAGGCCGCCAGCAACATAGTTAAACTGATAAGCCAAGCAACGAGGGAGGCGACATTAAGCATGCTTAGGTTTTCGCCAAGGCCGACAAAAATATCGTTATTCAATAGCCAAGCATGACCTGCTAAAGCAAGCATCGCGAATACGTAAGACAGCTTTAGATTTGGACCTTTATGGTCAAAAAACTTCAATAATATAACGCCAGCAGCGCCAGCATATAGGCAAAAGCAGATTAAGCCTAACAACATGATCTAACCTCGATTTTGGTATTGATGTTGAGCGATTTTACGAGCGAAGCCGAAGGGCAAAAACGCGCACGTTAAATGCTTCAAGACGTCGGAGTATAACCATTATGCCTTGTCATACCTAGTATTTAACAATAATTCTCATTAACTTTATTTGTTGTACTGCATTGGTTCTTATCTGCGTGGAATTTAGGTATCATTAGTCTATCTGAAATTAATATTGTACCCATTTGCTATGTTTGAAAATTTAACAGAACGCTTAGGCAAAACGCTCAAAGACATTAGCGGCCGCGGCCGATTAACTGATGACAACATCAAAGACACCTTGCGTGAAGTTCGCATGGCGCTACTTGAAGCCGATGTCGCCTTGCCTGTAGTAAAGAGTTTTATTGAGCAGGTGAAAGTGCGTGCGGTAGGCACCGAGGTTTCGAAAAGCCTAAATCCGGGCCAAGTGTTTATCAAAATCGTGCAAGCGGAATTGGAATCTGTCATGGGGCAGGCCAATGAAGGATTAGATTTAGCTGCCCAGCCGCCAGCTGTTGTTCTAATGGCTGGTTTACAAGGTGCAGGTAAAACCACCAGTGTCGGTAAATTGGCGCGGTATTTAACCGAACGCGAAAAGAAAAAAGTCCTTGTGGTCAGTGCTGATATCTATCGTCCTGCAGCGATTAAGCAACTTGAAACCCTTGCGACAGAAATCGGAGTGGAATGTTTCCCGTCTACGATTGAACAAAAGCCAATTGATATCGTTAACGATGCTGTTGAGCACGCAAAGAAAAAATTCTTTGATGTGTTGCTTGTTGATACCGCCGGCCGTTTACACATTGACGCTGAGATGATGGGAGAAATTAAAGACCTTCATCAAGCTATCAAGCCAATAGAAACGCTGTTTGTGGTAGATGCCATGACAGGACAAGATGCGGCCAATACAGCCAAAGCATTTAACGAAGCATTGCCACTGACCGGGGTTATTTTAACCAAAACCGACGGTGATGCTCGCGGTGGTGCAGCGCTGTCTGTTCGTCATATTACGGGCAAACCGATTAAATTTCTGGGGATGGGAGAGAAAGTCGACGCCCTTGAGCCGTTCCATCCAGAGCGAGTAGCTTCGCGCATACTTGGTATGGGAGATGTGCTTAGTTTAATCGAGGAAGTCGAGCGTAAAGTTGATAAAAACAAAGCGCAACGCCTTGCCAAGAAGGTACAAAAAGGCAAAGGTTTTGATCTGCAAGACTTCAAAGAGCAGTTAGAACAAATGCGTAACATGGGCGGTATGATGTCTATGATGGACAAACTGCCCGGCATGGGGAACATGACTGCTCAGGTAAAAGACCTGTCTCTTATACACATCTGACGCTGCCGACGATCTACTCTGTG
>CAJXRW010000088.1 GCA_913060525.1 uncultured Gammaproteobacteria bacterium | reverse complement strand
CGAGATTTCTGCCTGTCTCGTGGGCTCGGAGATGTGTATAAGAGACAGGATTAGATATGCCTCGCCAGGAACCAGACTACACATCAAAGCACCAAGAACCATTGAGGGTAACAGCCCCATAATGCTTGGCAAAACAATCATATATGTTTTTTCTTGATTTACGCTAACTACAAACAATGCAAATAACATGCCAAATAGAAAGCTTGCAAAAACTCTAATACAATATGAGATTTTCATAAATAATTATCATAGTAACAACTATTGAAATTATAAGCTAAGATATAATTTATGTAATACACCGATCATAAATTAAATGAAGACTCGCAATCAAGCATTTTACATTGGCTACCACCACCTGACATATGCTTGCTTTTCATTTATTCTTTTACAAATTATTTTCCTAGTTTGCATTCAAGCCATTAGTCAACAAAATATTGCAGATAAGTTTAAGAATGAAAAACCATATATTTTATACACCATCAAATCCAACTTAGAAACATTAGACTATCATATCTCAGACGAAGCTGTTATTTCTCAATTAAAAGAAGCCGTTTTCCCCAGAGTTAAAAGTATCACTAATAGCTTAAACGTCATGCCGATTTGGCAAATTAAGTACACAGACCACCCAGTGTCAAGCAACCTTAATAACTCCCCATTTTATTTAACTAATTATGTATCCAATCCATTTCTTATGAAAATTGACCTACCAGGTCAAAATATTGTAATAAAAATTCAGTTCAAAGTTATTCCTGATGTATTTTGGAATAGTTTTATTATCTCTATAATTTTCATGCTGGCCTTTATAATAGCTTGGGCTATTTTTATTTATGGCTTTAATTTTAGTTTTAAAGCCAGAATCCTAAAAGGATTTTTAACAAAACGTGATGATAATGACTTGGATACAAAACCTAAAGACCTAACTGGTGAGCTGATTTCAGAGGTTCAGACATTAATGGATCAAAAATCTTTAATGCTCAGCGCTCTATCACATGACTTAAAAACCCCACTTACTGAGCTAGAACTAAAATTATATTTACTTGAAGACCAAAGTTTTTCAAAAGACCTTTTAAGATTAACGAATGATATAAACCAAATTGTTAATACATCGTTACAATACGCAAAAGGATTCGAGCACGTTAAAAAAGAACATATAAACTTAAGTAACTTATTGTCTAAGATCTCAGAAGAAACTAGCTCCACCAAGCATAAAATCAACTTCACTTACAATAGCAATGAAATTTTTTATGATGTTGAGCCCGTACTCTTTAAACGTATGATGATTAATTTAATCGCAAATGCAAAAAGTTATGCAAATACCTGCTTAATTAAGCTTGAAATGAGTATAGATAATAAAATCAGTATCATTGTTGAAGATGATGGAACAGGAGTACCTGACAAGCAATTAAGATTATTAGGCAAGCCGTTTTTTAGGGCAGATTCTTCTCGATCTAGAAAAACAGGTGGAACAGGTTTAGGGCTGGCTATTGTAAAACAAATTGCTCAAGTACACTTTCTGACTGTAGAGTTTAAAAATAAACCTACTGGCGGATTAATGGTAATTTTGAATGAAATATAACATCACCTTTACTGGATCATGCCCACCAACCATATTTCCTATAGACAAACCAATTAACACAAATGGATAGATTAATTTATTGCCAACCTCCAGGCATTTATTTTTAAAAGATAATGAGACACACATTTTTGTGTTTAAAAAGATACACCTTGGTAAAGTGAAGAACTATTAACAACGTTTAATTTTAAATACCAATCTAATTCCATAAATATATGCTACAATATTGCCCAATTTTTAGCGGGAGTATAGCAATGGATAAGATCATTATAAAAGGTGCTAAAACACATAATTTAAAAAATATTAGTCTTGAAATACCTCGCAATAAGTTGACGGTAGTCACAGGACTGAGCGGATCAGGGAAATCTTCACTTGCTTTTGATACGTTATATGCAGAAGGTCAAAGACGTTATGTTGAATCGCTCTCCGCTTATGCTAGGCAATTTTTGTCACTAATGGAAAAACCGGATGTCGAGCACATTGCTGGCCTTTCGCCTGCTATTTCAATTGAACAGAAGAGCACTTCCCATAACCCCCGCTCCACAGTTGGAACTGTTACAGAAATATACGATTACTTGAGAGTACTCTTTGCACGTGCAGGTGATCCGCAATGCCCCACACATAAAATAACATTAAAAGCTCAAACCATTAGCCAGATGGTTGATCATGTTATTGAAATGGATGAAGGCACAAAGCTTGCGATTCTTGCACCTGTCATTATTGAGCGCAAAGGTGAGCATATACAGTTAATGGAAAAGCTCTATTCAGAAGGTTTTTTACGTGCACGGGTTAATGGTGAGATATATGAGTTAGACCAACCCCCTCAGCTTGAACGCTATAAAAAACACGATATTGATGTTGTAGTTGATCGCTTCAAAGTTAAAAAAGACCATAAACAACGATTAGCAGAATCATTTGAAACCGCACTTGATCTTTCTAACGGTCTAGCAAAAGTTCATTTTTTAGATGATCCGTCCAAAGAAGATATTCTATTTTCTTCGAGCCATGCCTGCCCAAAATGTAATTTCAGCTTAAAGGAATTATCACCGCGTATCTTCTCATTTAATAACCCAGCAGGAGCTTGTGGAAAATGTGAAGGTATCGGATTTATTTCAAAATTTGATGAAGACAAACTCGTTATTGATTCTAGTTTCAGCCTATCGGAAGGTGCTATTAGCAGTTGGGATAAGCGAAATAATTATTATTATCATCAATTAGAAGCCATTGCTGAACACTATCATTTCAGCCTTAAAACACCTTATAAAGAGCTACCAAAAGATATCCAAAAAATTGTCATGTACGGCTCTGGTGATATAGATATTCAAATGTTCTACAAAAGCCCTAAAGGGGTTGTAACAGAAAGAATTAAACCATTTGAAGGCGTTATACCACACTTAGAGCGTCGATACCGAGAAACTGATTCCAGCTTGATTCAAGAAGAATTAGTTAAATTTATGAGCCGACTTCCTTGCTCACAATGCGAAGGTTCACGTTTAAACGAAGGTGCAAATAATGTTTTCATAGATAATAAATCATTACCAAGTTTTACAAAACTATCAATTAAAGATGCCCTCACCTGGTTAGAAAATATAAAACTTGAAGGTCAACAAGCCATTATTGCTGAAGGATTATTAAAAGAAATAAAATCTCGACTTGGATTTCTTGTCAATGTTGGGCTAGATTATTTAACTTTGTTTAGGCAAGCCGACACCCTTTCAGGCGGTGAAGCACAGCGCATCAGACTTGCTAGCCAAATTGGTGCAGGATTAGTTGGTGTTATGTATATTTTGGATGAACCGTCCATTGGACTGCACCAAAGAGATAACCAAAAATTATTAGATACGCTTTTCCATTTACGTGATATTGGAAATACAGTCATTGTTGTTGAACATGATGAAGATGCTATCCGTCAAGCGGATCACATTATTGACATTGGACCAGGCGCAGGGATACACGGCGGAACCATTATTGCTGAGGGTAATGTAGATGACATTACAAACTGTAAAGATTCAATTACAGGAGATTATTTATCTGGTGTCAAAGAAATAGTGGTTCCACAGTCACGCATAAAACCTTCAAATAAATTCATTGAGATTAAAGAGGCTCAAGGAAATAACCTTAAACAAGTAAATTTAAAAATTCCTGTTGGTTTGCTTACTTGTATTACTGGCGTTTCAGGATCAGGAAAGTCAACCCTGATTAATCGCACACTCTACCCACTCGCAGCAAGGATATTGAATAGAAATAGTACGCTTTCACCAGAAGCTCATGCTTCTCACACTGGATTTGAACATGTCGATAAAGTCATTGATATTGATCAAAGCCCAATTGGTAGAACACCTCGATCTAACCCTGCTACCTATACTGGAATTTTTACACCTATCCGCGAGCTGTTCTCACAAACTCCAGACGCAAGAGCAAGAGGTTACCAAGCAGGACGTTTTAGCTTTAATGTAAAAGGCGGTCGCTGTGAAGCCTGCCAAGGTGATGGGTTAATAAAAGTTGAGATGCACTTCTTGGCTGATGTCTATGTACCTTGTGATATCTGTCAAGGTAAGCGCTATAATCGAGAAACATTAGAAATTAGATACAAAAACAAGAACATCCATGAAGTGCTTGGGATGAGTGTTGAAGATGCCGTTATATTCTTCGATGCTATTCCACAAATTAGAAAACGCTTACAAACTTTAATGGATGTTGGCTTAAGCTATATTACACTTGGACAAAATGCCACAACGCTTTCTGGTGGCGAGGCTCAACGGGTTAAACTTTCTAAAGAACTATCGAAGAAATCTACTGGACAAACGCTATATATATTAGATGAACCAACAACTGGTCTACATTTCCATGATATTAAACAATTACTAGAAGTAATTACAACTTTAAGAGATCAAGGCAATACCATTGTTATTATTGAGCATAATCTTGATGTCATCAAAGTTGCTGACTGGATTGTTGATCTTGGCCCAGAAGGGGGTGACAAGGGTGGTCAAATTATCGCTGAAGGCACACCAGAGGAAATCACAAAAATCAAAAGATCATATACAGGTCAGTTCCTTAAACCTATTTTATTTCCATAAGGTGATCGAGCATCACCAAATGCTTTTGGTACATCCAAACCATTAGCAGCTTCTATTCCCCTTAGAATATCTGGTCGGTCAGTAATAATACCATCAACTTTCCATTTGATTAAATCCTCTATCCGAGAATAGTTAAAATCAGTTCCCTCACCTTCTGTGTATGACCAAGTCACCACTTTTAAACCCAAACTTTTAGCTTCTTGTATTTCTTTTTGAGTCACCTCCATCTCATAAGGTTCCCAGAAATCACCATTAAGCTTTTTGATCATTTTAAGGTAATCATAGTTAAATTCTTCAGGATCTAAACCAGCCGTATAGATACCAGACACATTATTTTTATCCGCCTTTTTTGATATAGGGTGAGAATCATGTGATGTTAAAAATGCTGTCTGAATGTTTTTATTTAGTTTTTCTAGTTCCACCAAACATTGCCAGTCAAACGCCTGCACTTCAGTAATTTCAATAATATCTTCTTGCTGCAAAACCTGATATAGAGCTTTAGCCATTTTCTCGGGTTTAACTGATAGCTCTGGCTCCAAAGGATCCGTTTTTATTTCAATTTGAAACTTAACACTCTTCCCTGAGATTGACTTAACGTAGTGAATAACTTCCAATAAAGTTGGAATTTGTACTCTCTTAAAATTAAGATGATTAGGATATAATTTTGCTAACTCAGATTTATTATCCAAATCACCTACATCTAGCTTTCTAATTTCAGCTAAAGTTAAATCTTTTATTGGCGTTTTAACTTTAATTCTATTTCCATTTTCATCTTCAGTCAGGTCAGTATTGAGCGTTAAATCATGCGTAACGACCAGTACTCCATCTTTAGTCATATTTATATCCATATCCACTGCGGAGACACCAATTTTCAAAGCAGCCTGATATGCAAACAATGTATTTTCAGGAAGGATTGCTCTAAACCCCCGATGCGCATATATGTCTATTTTTTCAGCGTAAACGTTTATCATTAAAATTAAAGATAAAACGAACCCCCTGAATAATTTATTTAAAATGAGTGATTTTAAAAGTTTTGGGACAAATAACAAAATAACATCACCTTCGTTGCACCTACCTATTTAGAACATTAGTTATTTTGCAATGGATATTCCAGTACAATCAAGTATATTTAATTAACAAAACTGGTGAGAACTTTGGAAAATATAACACATGCTGAACATCTATAAACCTGCGCAACATATCCCTCTTAAAAAGCCAGACGATGTCAAAAAGCTTTATCCTTTTTGGCGTTTAAGAATATTTTTAGTTGCCTATATTGGCTACTTTACTTATTACTTTGGAAGAAGCTCTTTTGATGTATCTAAGCAGTATTTAACCAATTTCACAGTTGAACAGCTTGGATTAATTGGCTCAGCGCTTGGTATTGCTTATGGTCTAAGTAAATTTTTAATGGGCAATGTATCAGATAGAAGTAATGCCAGATTTTTTCTAGCTACAGGTCTTTTATTAACTGGCATTATTAATTTGATTGTACCCTCTTTTGTGGGCTTTGGTATTGGTATTATGCTCTTCTTAATGTTTTTAAATGGGTGGGTACAAGGCATGGGCTGGCCGCCCTGCGGAAAAATTATGACACATTGGTTTTCAGATGGTGAACGCGGAACCAAAATGGGTATATGGAATACTGCTCATAATGTTGGTGCGGGTGTTTTAGCAATTGGCGTTGTTCCATTGGGAATATTTTTATTTAATAACCATTGGCAAGGTCTATTTTATCTTTCTGGAATAATATGCATTTCTGTTAGCATTCTTGTGATTATATTTGGTGCTGATACACCACAATCTGTTGGTCTTCCCGCAATTGAAGAATATCGAAATGATTACCCTCCAAACTTATCAAAAGACGTAATTGCACACAAAGAAGAAGAATTAAATGCAAAACAAATATTTTTTAGCTATGTGTTAAATAATAAATGGATTTGGACCATTGGCATCGCAAATGCGTTTGTTTATTGTGTGCGGTATGGCTTACTTGGATGGTCAACCTACTACCTTATTCATGTTAAGCATTTATCAACCGCCACAGGGTTGCTTGGATTTGCAATATTTGAACTTCCAGCCATTCCTGGGACAATTATCATTGCTTGGCTGACTGATAAAATCTTTAATGGAAGACGTGCACCCATGGGAGTTATCTGCATGGCGTTAGTTTTTGTATTGATTTACGTATATTGGCATAGTGATTCGAGCATCATCCTATTAAGCTGTCTTGGTTTAATGGGTACTCTTATTTACGGACCTGTCGCTTTAATTGGTATATTAGCACTCGATCTAGTCCCTAAAAAAGCAGCTGGAACAGCGGCTGGATTTACAGGATTATTTGGATATTTCTTAGGAACTGTAGGTGCTCAAGCCGTCATTGGAATTATAGCTACTAACCTTGGATGGAATAGTGTATTTGTATTTTTAATGCTTTCTTGTCTCGCTTCGGTCATTCTGCTGGCTATATGCTGGAACTTACATGATCGCTCCAAGCATTGATTAAATATGATACTAATAATCAAATAGTTATTACAGATATTGGCACCAGCCTATCACCTTCTCATCTTCATGCTACACTATACCTAACGTTTATTTAAAAAAAATATAATGAATACAACCAGTCAAATAAATGAACTGCTAGATGATAGAACACATCTGGACAGGCAAATAGAAATTGTGTTGACTCTCAATGAAAATATATATCATTCAGAAGTTCTATACGATATTGTACGAGCATTTCTATCCCACGCAAAACTAGTTAATAATCCATTTAACAACGCTATAGATATTGTTGGTACAGGAGGAGATGGGAAAAGCACTTTAAACTACTCTACCTTATCTGCCTATGCAGTTTCAGCTTGTGGGTATCCAGTTATAAAGCATGGCAATAAATCTGCTACCAGTAAATGTGGTAGTTTTGATTTTCTTGAAAGATTAGGCGAACAAATACCAAAGACAGTTGAAGAAGCAGAGCAACAACTTAAAGATACCCAGCGTGTCTTTCTTTTTGCTCCATATTTCCACCCTATTTTTAAAAATGTTGTTGAAGTTAGAAGACACTTTGCACAAGCTGGACAAAAAACGATTTTTAATATCTTAGGTCCATTACTAAATCCTGCTCGTCCTAAAAGAATGCTAGTTGGTGTATATCAAGAAGAGCTAATAGAACCCTACAGCGAAACGCTTTCAGCACTTGGGGTAGAGTATGCCTGCGTTGTATATGGCCTGTCTCTTATACACATCTCCGAGCCCACGAGACAGGCAGAAATCT
>CAJXRW010000087.1 GCA_913060525.1 uncultured Gammaproteobacteria bacterium | reverse complement strand
CAGAGTAGATCGTCGGCAGCGTCAGATGTGTATAAGAGACAGGTTATGTACATCATCTGTCTCAGCAGCGAAACCGACACAAAATGGTCTGTTTTCCGACAAACTGACACTACTTAAAATATCTACATTTTTAGTTAATTTAATTTCCATTTCATCTAAATTTTTCTTTATTTTTTTATCAGAAAATTCTGCTATTTTATAATCAGAGACAGCTGCGGCTGAGATAAAAATATCCATTTCGCCTCTTAATAATTGAACCTGTTGGTACATTTCATCTGCTGAATTAACGTGATACGTTTTTATGCCTGCTGGTGAGGTTAAACAGGTTTTACCTGAAACAAGAGAAACCTCACAACCTAGCCGAGCAAAAGCTTTAGCTAACGCATATCCCATTTTACCAGAGCTGTGGTTTGAGATATAACGCACAGGATCAATTTTTTCGACAGTCGGCCCTGCCGTAATACAAACACGTAAATTTTTATAACGTGCATCTTCATAAAGTTTTGAAATAATATATTCAAACGCCTCACTTGGTTCAACCATACGTCCTGGTCCATCATCACCACAAGCTTGAACGCCTGCGGCTGGTCCTAGAATATGGTGTCCATAAGTTTTTAATTTTTCAATGTTGCCTTGAACCGCTGGGTTTTTCCACATATACATATTCATTGCAGGTACAAGGGTAATCGTTTTATCACTGGCAAGCACTGCATTCGTCAGTAAATCATCCGCAACACCGTTGGCAATTTTACCTATAATATTTGCCGTAGCAGGAATAATCACAAACACATCCGCCCACTTTGCTAGTTCAATATGCTCCATAGGGTTTTCGGTATAATCAAAAGTATCATCATAAACTTTATTTTGAGAAATGGTCTCTACTGATAATGGTGTTACGAATTGCTTAGCAGATTCACTTAAAATGACTTTAACATCATAGCGAGCATCCGTTTTTTTTATATTGCGAATTAACTCTAAAACTTTATAAGCCGCAATACTACCTGTAATCCCAATGAGTATATTTTTTTTCATTATATTCTGGCTGAACGTTAAGCTATTAACATTATGATAGACATTGATTCGAGATACAAATAAACACCTAGAATTATCTTTAAAGAATGTATCAAGCTATTCTCGGTTGGCTAGTACTCCACTTATAGTACTAACTTTTATAACGCAATTTCGCTAATATTATGGAATACAAATCACACCAATAAAATCTAATGAACGATAAAATACTTGGCTCCTGGAGACTACTTTCATTTTTTAATGAAACAGAAGACGGCAAACGTACTGACCTATTTGGCGAGAAACCATTTGGGTACATCAATTATACACCAACACATATCTCCGCCCTGCTCGCCCATCAAGAATATAATGCCGAAAATATAGCAAATATTGAAGGTGATGCATTCATGTCATACGGTGGGAAATATGAAGGTGATGATAAAACCGTTTATCATCATGTAGAAATTTGCTCTGACCCAACATGGATAGGCCGTGTGTTAACACGTCACTATAAAATTAAAGATGATATTTTAACAATTTGGGCAGAAGAAAAAATAAACGGTAAATGGCAGTCAGTAAAATTAGAATGGCAAAAAGTTTAACTCGGAGTATTAAATGATAGAAACATATAGAGGTACAGTGCTACCGAATGAGATTGATCAACTTGGTCACATGAATGTCGCTTATTATCTAACAAAATTTTCGGACTCGTGTTGGCACTTAATGTCTGCCGCTGGATTTTCGACTCATTATACTCGCAACGAGAAAAAGGCCATGGCTTCGGTGGAAAATATCATCAAGTACAAAGCTGAGGCATTGAATGGTGACTTAATTCACATCAAATCATATATTATGGAAGTAAAAGATAAAATCATTTCCAGCATGCATATTATGTACAACTCAGAAACCGATACTGAGCTAGCAACCTGTGAAATCATTCAGGTACATATGGACTTACAACAAAGAAAATCGTGTTTGATTCCTGAAACGCTAAAAGCACAAGCAGCAAAATTAGTTTGCAACTAACTGTTTATACTTTTCCATTAATTTATCTTTAGATTCAAGATGCTTTTCATCTTGGATAATGCAATCGACTGGGCATACTTCGATACATTGTGAAGTTTCAAAATGACCAACACATTCAGTACATTTTTCTGGAATAATTTCAAATACTTCATCCCCCATAAAAATTGCTTCATTTGGGCACTCAGGCAAACAAACATCACAGTTAATACAGGTATCTAATATTTTTAACGCCATAAATATTTATGAAAGTTTTAGCTTTAATGCTTCGATAACAATGGGATGCACCATATCAGGAATTCGCATCGGGTCAATTTTTGCCACTTCTCGAATCATAGTTGAAGAAAGACAAGTATATTGTTCAGATGGTGCTAGAAAAATTGTTTCAATTTGATTGTTTAATTTACGATTAATAGCTGCCATTTGAAATTCATATTCAAAATCGGAAACCGCTCGTAAGCCTCTTAAAACGGCTTTAGCGCCCACACTACTAACAAAATCAACCAGCAACCCACTAAAGGCTTGAATTTTAACACGCGGTTCACCCATAAAGACTTGTGTTGCTAATTCTACTCTTTCTTCAAGATTAAAAAGTGGGGCTTTACCTGTTCCTGTGGAAACACCAATAATCACTTCATCAAACAAACAAAGCGCACGTTCAACTAAGTCGACATGCCCAAGCGTAATTGGGTCAAAGGTACCCGAGTAAACCACTTTTTGTGACATTTAGAAAAATCCTAATTCCAGTTTTGCTTCTTCTGTCATCATGTCGGCATTCCAAGGAGGATCAAAGACAATGACAACATCTACTTTACTTACATTTGGAATCATTTTGACTCGCTCCTCGACATCAGAAACCAAAACAGGTCCCATGCCACAACCAGGTGCAGTCAGTGTCATTTGTACACCAACATGATAAGTATTGTCTTTAAGTTTGGTATAACCTACATCATATATCAAACCCAAATCAACAATATTGACTGGAATTTCTGGATCGTATACCGTTGCCATTTGTGCCCAAACTAAATCCTCGTCGATTGGGTCGCCAATTTTAATCTCTTTATCATCAACGGGCATTTTGATAATTTCTTTACCAATCGCATCGGCTTCTTTGCCATCTAAATGCACTAAATTACCTGAAACATTAAGTGTAAAACTGCCACCCTTTGCCTGAGTAACCAACACTTCCTGTCCTGGCATTAATTCCATCGTATGCCCCTGAGGCACAACCGTAACGGTTACCTCACGCCTAATAATAGCAATATCTTGCATATTCACTATAAATCGTCCTTCACTGAAAAGCTTTCACCGCACCCACAACGCGCTGTTTCTTTTGGATTATGGTATGAAAGCTGTGCCAAACCTAAATCTTTTTCAACTAAATCGATTGTTGTACCTTCAATAAAATCAACCGCAGTTTCATCAACATAAACACTCAAACCATCAAACTGTATATGTTTATGTTGCTCAGGCACTTCTGTTACGGTTTCATTCACATAACTCAATCCAGAACAACCGTTCTTTTTTAAACTAATACGAATGCCAACAGCACCTTCTCTTTTCTTAACAAACGCTTTGAAATGCTTAATTGCTTTCTCTGTAAGAATAACAACTGGCGTTGAATTTGGATCATATGTCTCTATCATCATTACCTCAACATTTTTATGGCCTTATGCAGACCTTTTACTAATAAATCTATTTCTTCAATTGTGTTATACATACCAAATGATGCCCTAACGGTCGATGAAACCCCCATGTGCGCCAATAACGGTTGAGCACAATGGTGACCAGTCCTAACAGCAATGCCGAACAAGTCTAAAAGAGTCCCAACATCACTTGCTTGAGCACCATCAATTACGAAGGTAACCACTGAGGCTTTATGCGCTGCATTACCCAATATTCTTAAACCATTAATATCAGCTAAAGCCTCATGTGCATATTTTAATAGCATTTGTTCATGGCTTGAAATATTGGTTAATCCAATTTTTTGCACATATTCAACCGCATATTTTAAACTACTAACGCCCACAATATCAGGTGTACCTGCTTCATAACAATGAGGGCGCTCAGCAAGCTGATAGCCATTTAATGTGACCGTATTAATCATATCCCCACCACCTTGATATGGAGGAATTCGCTCTTGCCATTCATCTTTAATATATAGAACACCGACACCCGTTGGTCCATATAATTTATGTGATGAAAAAACAAAAAAATCACAGCCCAAATCCTGAATATCAATTGCCTGATGAACAATGGACTGTGCGCCATCAACCAGTACAGGAATATTTTCAGCATGCGCTAATTGAACAATTTTTTTAATGTCATTCACGGTACCAAGCACATTGGAACAGTGTGTCAGGCTAATTAACTTTGTTTTTGATGAAATCAATTTTTTATATTCATCAAACAAAAGCTCACCTTGATCATTCATCGATACAAATTTTATCTTTATACCAATTTGTTCACTCAACATTTGCCAAGGCACAATATTTGCATGATGTTCCATGACAGTTAAAATAACCTCATCACCTTTCTGCAAATACTTTTTAGAAAGAGAAGATGCCAGAAAATTAATTGCTTCCGTTGTTCCTTTGGTAAAAATAACTTCGTTGCTTGATTCAGCATTTATAAAATTTTGCACAACCTGGCGCGTTGCCTCATAGGCATCTGTTGCTTTATCACTCAAACTATAAACACCACGATGAATATTTGCATAATTATTTGTATACGCCTCAGTGACTGCATCAATTACACATTGTGGTTTTTGAGCAGAAGCAGCAGAGTCTAGAAACACTAAATCTTTGCCATGAATTTTCTGTTTTAGTGCAGGAAAATCTTCTCTGATTTTAGTGACATCGAAGTGGCTCATGAGCATCAAATTTAAAATACGACCAAATTGGTACTATTATATACGTGGGCTTGATGAATTTATAGGTTTTCGAAAAAGTATTTAAGTTTAATCTTATGCGTTTTATACCAATTTACCAATATACATGCCAATTACTAAAGCAATTAAAGATATAGCGACACTTAACACAATATACAAAACTGCTTTTATCAAAAATCCTTGTTGTATAAGTGTTATAGTATCAAGACTAAAGCTAGAAAAAGTCGTAAATCCTCCCAAAAATCCTGTTATAACGGCACTTTGCCAAACACTTGCATTAGGAAATTTTTGTATAAACAGAATAGCAAAAAAACCAATTACCAAAGAACCAACAACGTTACAAGCCATAATTCCATACGGAAAAGCTCTACCTAAATGGTGATAAATATATCCAGAAAAGAGAAACCTAGATACAGCACCCAAGCCACCACCAATTAAAATAACTAATAGGTTTAACATAATGCCTCCTGTGATTACGTTTTCAATTATAAGATTTATATTCTATATTATATCTGAAACTGATAACACCTTAAGGCTAACCTAATAATGCTTAAAAAGCTTTTGATTACCGTACCGCTTGTATTGTTTCCCATATTCCTATTTGCGTCATCTGGAGATGAAGCTGCTACACACTTAAATGCAACAGATCACGGCTTAGCACAAATCTGTGTCATTTTGTTTGTTCTTGCCTATGTGCTTGTTATTCTGGAAGAATTCACCCACCTTAGAAAATCGAAACCCGTTATTTTAGCTGCGGGGATAATCTGGATACTTGTTGCAATTGTAGCCAAAAACCAAGGAATGAGTAACATTGCAACAGAAAATTTAGACCATGCTATTCTTGAATATGGTGAATTATTTTTATTCTTGCTAACAGCGATGACTTACATTAATACGCTTGAAGAAAGACATGTATTTTTAGCCTTAAAATCATATTTAGTAAATTTAGGTTTAAGTTACCGAGGCGTGTTTTGGTTAACAGGTATTGTTGCATTTTGCCTTTCTCCAATTGCTGATAATTTAACTACCGCTCTTGTTATGTGTACGGTTGTATTAGCAATAGGTAGAGATAACCCTGGTTTTGTCTGTATTTCTTGCATTAACATTGTAGTTGCCGCCAATGCTGGTGGTGCATTTAGTCCATTCGGGGATATTACAACACTCATGGTTTGGCAAAGTGGCATCGTTCCGTTTGGTACATTTTTTGCTTTGTTCATTCCATCCTTAATAAGTTTCCTAGTGCCAGCAATCATTATGAGCTTTGCAATTACAAAGCATAAACCCAATAGCGTTAAAGAAAATACACCAATGAAAGTGGGTGCCGTTAGCGTTATTATTTTATTTTTAGCGACCATCATTACGGCGGTATTTTTTGAAAACTTCTTACATTTACCTCCCGCACTAGGAATGACAACTGGTCTTGGATATTTAATGATTTTCAGTTATTTCATCACCAGGAGATATCGTAACTTTGATAAGGGCAACCCAACAGGACCAGGTGGGTTTGATGTATTTAGGAAAATACGTAGAGCCGAATGGGATACCCTACTATTTTTCTACGGGATTTTAGTTGCAGTACAAGGCATGGCAACATTAGGATACTTAACCGTGATATCCAATCTGATATATACTGACATGCATTCCATGGCACCGATGCTTTTTGACAACCAAACTCAAGCAAATGCTATTGTTGGCATACTTTCGGCAATTATTGATAATATTCCTGTAATGTATGCAGTTCTAACTATGATGCCAAACATGCCTGAAGGTCAATGGCTACTTGTGACTTTAACCGCAGGGATTGGTGGCAGTTTACTTCCTGTTGGTTCAGCAGCTGGTGTGGCGGTTATGGGTCAAGCGAATGGTATATATACATTTTTAGGGCATCTAAAGTGGATATGGGCTATTGCACTCGGATACTTTGCAGCAATAGCGGCACACTTAATTATTAATAGCTCTTACTTTTCTTATTACCCTGAAATAATCAAGCTATAGCCATACTTGAAAACTATTTAATTAAAAGTTCCCAAATAATGCGAATAAAATATAGAAGATAATTGCACTGATAATAGCGCATACAGGCAAAGTCAATACCCATGCGGTTGACATGCGCTTAACAGTTTTCCAATTAACACCCTGACCTTCTGTGTACCCAGCACCCATAATTGATCCAGATGCAGCTTGAGTTGTACTAACAGGTAATCCAATATGTGAAGCGCCAAGTATCAATAGACCAGAGCTTAACTCAGCTGAAAAGCCATTTGCAGGCCCTAACTTGGCAACTCTAGTACTCAGTGTTTGAATAATTCGCATACCACCAGACAGGGTTCCAGCCCCCATGGCGATAGCACATATACAAATCACCCAAAATGGAATATGACCAACATTAGTTACTGCACCAAAACTAAAAAGTGCTAATGTAATAATCGACATAGTTTTTTGAGCATCGTTCGACCCATGACTAAATGCCAATAAACTACTAGAACAAACCTGCATTTCACGAATGAATCTATTTGCTTTTCTAGGCTTCCTATATTTATGCAAAATCCTAATCATGATAACCATGATAGTAAGCGCTAAAAAGAACGCCATAATCGGGGAACCTATCATGGGTATAATCACTTTTTCAATAACAGTAGCATAATGAATTTCATGAAAACCACTTGCCGCAATAGCAGCACCTACCAACGAACCTATTAAAGCATGTGAAGAACTTGATGGGATTCCAAAATACCAGGTAATTAAATTCCACCCAATTGCACCCATAAGCGCAGCAATAAGAACTGCGTTTGTAACAATTTGCGTATCCACCAACCCCTTACTGATAGTTGCTGCAACAGCCGTGCCAAAAAAAGCACCTAAAAAGTTAAAAACAGCTGCAATTGAAATAGCTTGGTATGGTGTTAAAGACCGAGTAGCAATTGGCGTTGCGACAACATTAGCCGCATCATGAAATCCATTACTGAATTCAAAAAATAGCGCAATTAGAATAATTGCAATTAAAACTGTCTCTTATACACATCTGACGCTGCCGAC
>CAJXRW010000086.1 GCA_913060525.1 uncultured Gammaproteobacteria bacterium | reverse complement strand
ACAGAGTAGATCGTCGGCAGCGTCAGATGTGTATAAGAGACAGGTATAAAACGCTATTATTTAGTGATGGTAAATCTAAATATGGCATGCCCGAAATTGGATCAGAATCTGGTGCAGGGTTTAGTATTGGTTGGAAAGCATTGCTGGCAACGAATGTTGAAAGTGGTATCGCATTTTCAATGGTTGCGAACGTTATTTTTTTATGAGTAACAGTTATACTATCAGAAATGGGACCGCTTGTTGTTGTCCATTGACCATCTGTAGTCACATCATGTCCCCAAAGGGTTTCGTTTGTAGTAACATAATTTATAGGTGTCTTATTGAATTGCACATTTGCCCAAGTGTAACAACCTGCATCGGCTAGCCCTGCTTGCGCAACATTCCATCCTTGTCGACACCATTGCGAGCCAGCATTAACAACAATTGCTAGCGTGCTACTAGCATAAGCGTTACTTTGTCCATGGTAGCATTCATTAAATGAGTCCGTTGTTAGGGTCCATACTTGGTTACCGTTATCATCAACCTGATTTGTAGATTTGTAGCAAGCATATACGCTGCCATCAGTCTGCTTATAGCCGCCAAAGCCACTAACAACTCCCTCTACTTTGAGTGTACTAGAGTTCCAATCAGCTTGTTCAGCTGTATTTAATTGACCATTAACAGGAAAATCAGTCACGATATAGCTTGCAATGTTTTGATACAATTGGTTCACCACGCCTGCATAGAATGTATCTAGCGATTGTTGTGTGTTTTTAAGGTCAGTGACCCCATTTCTAGCAGCTGTTATAATGCTGGCTGTCGTGTTGCTTTCTGCGGGAACAGGTTGATACGATGTTCCTGGGATTTCAGTAAAGTCTGGAATATAAACAGATGATGAGAATGAATTGAATTGATTTTTATAAGCAGCATAATAGTTCATCGAGTTTGCGGTACGCATTAAATAATAATCTGCGGTTATCGCACTAAGCGATTGTAGGTACAGGGATGAAACAAAATCATTATATTGATCATACAAGTCAAGGATGTTCTGTTGTTCGGTAATATCAAGGTTTGCATTTTCTTGAACCGTTTCAGCAATTTTTACTAAAAGATGTGCTTTTGCCAGGTCAAGGAGTAGCAGTAAACTTGAATTTGTATGGTCACTAAAATTTGATTGTGCGGTGATGGTATTGACACAGGATGTTGATGTAGAGGAACACGTATCTCTATCATACGTTGCACCCGCTAGGTTGAAGAATGACAGGTCAATATTGTAACCACTAATTGCAAGGGTGAAGGTTGCTAACATCATATTAGCTGGCTCTTCTGCAACTTGTTGTAATTTAGTCATTGGGGTTTTTGCAACACCAGTGGTAGTCAGGAATTCTTGATAAATGCCAGGGGAATTATTATCACCTATTATTTGTATTCTGTTTTGCTGATAGTTATTGTATGCAATCGCAAGATCAGTGAACGAATTGGCAGCAATCTCGCTAAGGATAAAATTGTCTTCGTTCAACATTTCACTATGTAGCTGATTAATGTCAGCAATGACTTGAGTAAATCGGGTGTTAACTTCTGCAAGCGTATTTTTGATACAGGTTGCAACATTGACTGTTGGGGCTGGGTCAAAAAGGTCTTTTATTGTACTTATAGCGCCAAAAATATGAGCTAGTGGCGCTACTTCAGGAACAAAATCATCCACTGTGCCAATTATATCAGCGGTATCATCAAACTCTGTGCTTGCCACATTAGGTGGCTGAACGCTACAACTAGATGGAACGGTAATATCGCTTAGATCAGAAAAATCACTGTTATTGGCAGTGACACTATAGGGTTTGTTATTTTGCATTGCACCCGCCAATTGCAGGTTTTGTGCCTTTCCTTCCAGGTTTTTATGTATCTCATACGGCGCTGGGCCTTCGGGTGCCTCACTGGTATCAATATAAAATGCGACACTGCTTGAAGCATGCATATTTGATGCACTCGCAGGTGTTTTCTTTGATTCATTATTTCGCTTTATTATACTATTTAACTGGTTTAATAATTGTTGGTCATTCTCTAAATTTTGATGAATAGCATACGCCGCAGGTCCTTTAGGGGCTGTGCTTGTATCTATCGCCAGTTGCGATTCTTTAACTTGCACACCACCATCTGAACTTCCATCACTACTAAAACAACCTGCAAGCATAATAGGGCTGGTTAGCAGTGCAAGTAATTTGACTTTTTTAGCGAGTTTCATGATTTGTATCCTCTTTTAACTAAAGTATTTTTTTAAATATCGTTAAATTAATACTAAGTTAAATAGAGGATGGTAACAATTGGATGTTTTTCCATCAGTTGGAACAAAATCCAATCGGTTGTTTTTATGAGAGTAAAAATTAGGCTTGAGTAAGCTGACTATAGTAGGGTTCAGCAACCATTAATATTTGTTGTAATATTTCTGGGCTTGTCTTATCTGTTCTGTACATTGATTCATAGATTGGATTATATTCTATCTGCCATTCGGGTAAGACTCGTTGGAGGCTACCTTGAGTCAAAGACTTTGCAATCACTTCTGATATAGCACCAACTCCGAGCGACTTCGCAGCCAGGAGCATGACAGATAACCCATTTTCAAATGTGGTAATCGAATTGAAACCGACAGCTTCAAGTTGGTTATTATCTATTGATCGAAGCATAAGCTTATCATTGCTAAGTGTATTGGGGGTGGTAATAAATCGTGCTTTTGATAATGAGGTTAAATCTGTAATGGGATTGTCTTTCAGGTAGTCTTGGTGGGCATATAAATGCCTGACATCAGTAAAGCGAGAGATGACTGTCCAATCTTGTTTTGAAATTAAACTAAGCAAACGTTCATCTATCGAGATAATATCGTAGTTTTCTAAAAATTTTTGTAAATAATCGCCATGATGAGCAAGAAATTCATACGTATGAGAATGAATAGTGACTTCTATATTCGGTATTTTTTTTTCTAACTCTGGTAATATATGTTGATAGGTCATCAATGCCGAACCAGGTGGTACAAGAATATTGATTATCTGTTTGGGCTTAATGGGTACTTTATCACCAAAAAGGCTTAAGGTTCGATCAAGTCTGTCAAGTGGATCATTAATGCTTGCATATAACCGCATGCCCTCTGTGCTAATATTGATTTCTTGTTTTTCAAAATCAGCTAAAGGGATATTCAAATAGCTCTCAAGTAATTGTATGCGCTTTTTAAGTGTTTTGGGGTTAATGCCTAGCAAGTCACAAGCATTTAAAATGGAACCCGTTTCAACAATCATTTTAAATGCCATAATGGATGAATGCCTGTCTTTCAAAAATAGTGGCTCCGTGTTGAAAAATAATACTAAAAAGCATACCTGAGTAATTGATTTTACCCAAATCTATAGTGGATAAAGCTCTTTAATAACTTCAAGTACTGCTTTAATATTTTCAGATATAAAAGGGTTGGTTTTATATATTAGCTTATAAACTTCGTCATTCAATAGCTCGTATTCAGGTAACACCTTAACTAATTGATGATTGTCGTTTGCATTTATGGTTATGTCCCTGATTATGCCAATACCTAACGAATTTTGAGTTAGATATAGGTTAATCAGGTCGTTTTCAACAGGTAGCACATTATGACAGTTAATCGAAAATTTTTGGTCATTAGCTTTTAGTTTTATTCTATGGAGATCAGGCATATAGTCACAGGTGATTAAGCGGCATTTTTTAAGGTCATTTATGCTATTGATAGGGTGTTGGTTTAAATACTCTTTGGTGGCATACAGGTGTGACTGATCAACGAAAACTTTTGCAAGCAACCACTTTTGATCATCTATTAGGTGCATGACTCGTTTATTGATAATAATGATGTCGTATTTTTCAATCAGTGTGCGTACATAGTTACCATGTTGCATCATAAAACTATACGAAAGTGTATCAATGTTAATCGCAAGGTTTGGGTATGTTTTTTCAATTTTAGGTAACATGTACGAAGAAAAGTAGAGCGCTGAAACGGGATGTAAAAGTAACGACATTTGGGAGTCTTGATTTGCAATGTTGTTATCTTTTTTGAAATACGCCAACTTTTTATCGATAAATTTAAGATCATTACAGATAAGTGAATATAATTTCATGCCTTCATCGGTGACATCTAAGCCTTTAGATCCCTTGCTGACGAGCGTCGTTTTTAGAGTGCTTTCTAAAAGTTCAATTTTTTTCTTTAGTGTTTTAAAGTCAATGCCGATTACTTCACAAGTCTGCTTTAATGTTCCTTGTTCTACGAATGTGGCAAAGAAGATGAGTGCGTCATACGTATTTAGATTTTGCATGATTAAAACCCGTGAGATAATTTAAGTTGGTTGAAATATAACAAGATAGCTATGGCTTTCATATTGGAGATAATTCTTTCTGTCGTAAAAATTCCAATCGGGGGTTTAATAATTAGTATACTGAATTTTAAGATTTTTGTTTTAAGGTGCTATCAGGCCAGTTACTTAATGCAATATCTACTAATACTAGTAATTTGGTTTGACTAACACCGCTTTTAGCTTGCACTGCTATACCAGAGTTAAGCGTCATTAAAAAGCAAGCTAGTATTTCAGCATCCGCAGATTCTGGTAAGTCTCCTTCCATTTTAGCTTGCCTGAATCTTTGTGCCATCCATTGTTCAGCCGTAGCACGCATTTCTGCCATCATTTTTCGTATAGGTTCAGATTCTGGACTGGTTACTAATGCACCCTGAATCATTAAACAACCTTGTGGATAATCTGGCATAGTTACAAGTTTTACCTCGCTTTCAAGGATATGCCTTGCGACTTCTTTAGCTGTTTTTTTGGCGCAGGCTTCATGATAGAAATTACCATTGATTGCTGCATAATGTTTAACTGCTGCCAAGAATAATGCCTCTTTATTACCAAATGCGGCATATAAACTAGGCGTGTTAATTCCAATCTCTCTCGATAAGAGGCTAATGGAAACACCTTCATAGCCATGCTTCCAGAACAAACGTAATGCTGTATCTAAAGCTTTATTTTTATCAAATTTTCTTGGTCGACCTTTTACTGGCATAATATTTATTTAGCGATCACTAAATTAGTTTGACAAGTTTATATCCAGTCTATATTATTTTTATATCAATCACTACAAATATATAAAGGAGACTGTAATGAGTTATGTTGATGGATATGTATTGGCAGTACCAGAAAAAAATATAGAGGTATATCGTAAGATGGCTGAAAGCGCTGGAAAAGTCTGGATTGAGTATGGTGCTTTGGACTTTAAAGAATGTGTCGCTGATGATGTTGGGCCGTCTGATTATGCAAATGGGGCTTTTTTGAAAATGGCGAATATTAAACCAGATGAGACAGTTGTCTTTTCATTCATCGTTTATAAATCGCGTGAACATCGTGATGAAGTATTAAAAAAAGTCATGGCTGATCCACGCATTAAAGAATGTTGTCCTGAACAAAACCCTGGTTCAGAAATGCCGTTTGATATGAGCCGCATGGCGTTTGGTGGTTTTAAAGCAATTGTTGATTTATCTTAAAAAGGCGATTCTGAAAAATAGAAAAATTTATCGACATTGGGTTTAGAACGTTTAGGTGCTTATTTTGGCTTACCAATATATTTAATTGCTTCACCGCTTACGGTTGTTCTAAGCTTTATGAAGATGAAAAAATTATACCATTTCTCATTAATATCTATATTAATTAAAGCATCGGCATCATGAGAGTTTACAGCAAATTTATATGCCTCTATGTATGCATTTGAAAGCCTTCCATTAAAACCAATCGGTATAAATCCAAATAATAAAATTCCTGCATCTGTTCCAGAAGCATAACCAACTTTTTCATATTTCCTATTAGGGTCCGGTTCTTTAATTGTTATTGTTTGGCTTGTGCAACCTGATAAAAGAATAAATGACAATACCAGTATTAATTTATTTTCTTGGACATTAATATTCCATATATTAATCAGGTCAATTATTGAAGTTTAAACAAATATATTTCTTGATTTTCTTCTAAAAGTGCACCAGGACTGTCTATATATTTTATTGCCTGCCCTTCAATGGTTATTCTAAACCGTGTAAACACAACAAAATAATAATACTTTTCTCTTATTTTAATGTCTACCAATAAATCAGCATCGTATTGTTTTACTGCTTGGTCGTATGCAGCTTCATAAGCTCTGGTCATTCTATCATTATGTCTAATGGGTATAAAACCAAAAAGCAATATTCCAGATGCAACCCCTGTAACATACCCTATTTCTTTGTATGGTCTATTTTTATCTTGCTCTTTTATATTTAAGACTTGAGTGCTACATCCAGTAATGGCTATTATCAATACAAGAATAAATGTTGTTTTTATATTTCTATACATCAAAAATCCATAAAATCAGAAGTTGTGCTTTGACCATTTAAGGCTTCGCCTAAACCAGACCCAATGCTATTAAAATCATTAACTATTTCATTGTATCCACGTTTAGATGGCCAAGCCCATTGACACTTACTTCCTGGTGCTATTCCCTCAAGTAACTCAAGTTGAAGCCTAGCTTTGCCGTCTTTTGCAGCAAATTTAATATTATATTGTGAAGAACAAGAAACTGACGGATATCCACCAGCATTCCAGTTTGTTATACCCTTACCAATTAAAATACCATCTGATTCATCTGAAACACTAAATACTGAACGGCTATCACCATAAGCGTGTGCAAGATAATTCCTGGCGCTAGTCCATAACTCATTTTTTGTTTTACCTGGAGCTTTATAGTCATAATTAAATTTTGTCTGTGAATTTCTATCTGCATACGTAGGCAGCATTGAGCACCCTGATACAAATATAGATACACATAATATTAATAAAAAAATGATCTTGTACATATAATTCTTAACTTATAACCGTATGAAAAATATAGACAGTATGCATCCTTAATTCAATTGCGTTCACATATCCTTTCTTTTTCCAATTTTCAAAGTTGCTGTATCATACAAACTGATGGGCTTTACCTTTTCATTATGTTGCAATGATTTAGTGTAATAAATAGAGATAGTCCGATTTTTTATAATATGGAATTATTGATAGTTTCACTATATGTTGAGATTCAATTAAATAGATTAGTTATGGCTGTTGAAATTTAATATTTTGAGTGCGCATAGTTTATGCATGACCGATATTAGAGGTTAATGTTTCATCTTTTACAATTTTAGCAATGGTTATTTTATCTTGGCTTTGAATGTGGCTTAAACCGTTATGGTAGCTAAAAGCATGGATGAAAATGATTAAAAAGGATATTGAGAATAAGCTGATAACTGAGATTATTGATGAATTTTTCTTGAACATGTTATGATTCCTTTTCTTGTTTTTTGCAGCATTGTACTGGATCAGGATATTTGTAACACCGTATTAAATACTGTATGTTATTCAATCAAGATGTCAATGTGTATAAGTGATCATAAACTTGTAAGTATTTCGATTAATTGTAACAAGTTTGTTACGTAGTTTTTTAGATTTGTCATATTCTCATTACACTTGAGTGATGTAATTGTGAAAGCAAATAGATATTAGTACTATACTTAAAACGATTGAAAACTCCGATTTTCTTTATTGTCTTTTTTGTGTAAATATAAGTACCCATTTTGTAAATAGAGCTACTATTCCCTGCAATGTGTACTTATATTTCCATCAAAAAATCCTTCAAATAAATTTCGGTATTTTCAATTATTTTAAGTATATAAAATAGTCACTTGGTTTAGCTTTTATATTATTTTTGAGAAATTATGAGATCCAGATGGAAAATACATCAAATATTTCAATTGCTTATAATTTCTATCTTTCTAATTTCGTGTGCGAAAGCGCCAGAACGCATCCAGCCCCAAGTCAAGATGCTAGACAAATTTACCAGTTCAGGGGAAACGGTCTTACAAGATCAGTGGTGGTTAAGTTTTAATGATCCGCAACTTAATGAGTTAATGGATATTGCTTTAAATAAGAATTTTTCTTTAAAAGCGGCTTGGAGTCGCTTGGCT
>CAJXRW010000085.1 GCA_913060525.1 uncultured Gammaproteobacteria bacterium | reverse complement strand
GATTTCTGCCTGTCTCGTGGGCTCGGAGATGTGTATAAGAGACAGGCTATAATTTTTGCTTCGCTTGGGTGTTCTAATAAAAATTCTGATAACTTTTCACCCACGGATGATTCAACTATTCCCTTCACCTCAGATGAAACCAATTTATCTTTTGTTTGAGATGAAAACTTAGGATCAGGAACTTTAACAGAAAGAACCGCGGTTAATCCTTCACGCGCATCATCGCCTGATGTGCTTATTTTATATTTTTTATTCAGACCTTCTTGTTCAATATAGTTATTGATAGTACGCGTCAAAGCACCCCTAAAACCTGATAAATGTGTACCACCATCACGCTGCGGGATATTATTGGTAAAGCAAAATATACTTTCCTGATAACCATCATTCCATTGCATAGCCAATTCAACAGTAACATCATCTTTAAAACTGGATGTTGAGATTATTGTTTCATGTACAGCAGATTTTTTCCTATTTAAATGCGCAACAAATGCTTTGATACCACCATCATATTTAAAAACTTCTTCACGTCCATCATTTAAATTTTTGAGATGTATTCTTACACCTGAATTTAAGAATGAAAGCTCACGTATGCGTTTTGCTAAAATATCGTAAACAAATTCAATATTGGTAAACGTTTCCGAGCTTGGTTTAAAGCGAATCATAGTGCCTTTTTCAGAAGTATCACCGACAACTGCTAGCGGTGCTTGCGGAACGCCATGAATATATTTCTGCGCATACTCTTTACCACTCTTCCAAACTTTAAGATCCAGGGACTCAGATAAGGCATTAACAACCGAGACACCCACACCATGTAAGCCACCCGAGACTTTATATGAATTATCATCGAACTTACCGCCAGCATGCAGTACTGTCATAATCACTTCAGCCGCGGAAACACCTTCTTCCTCATGAATATCAACCGGAATTCCACGACCATTATCTCTTACTGAAACTGAACCATCGGTATGCATACATACTTCAATATTATCACAATGTCCTGCCAAAGCCTCATCGATAGAGTTATCAACAACCTCAAAAACCATGTGATGAAGTCCTGTACCGTCATCGGTATCACCAATATACATCCCAGGACGTTTTCTAACCGCATCAAGACCTTTTAAAACTTTAATATTCGACGAGTCGTAAGCTTGTTCAATTTCTGACATTAACAATTACTCCGTGAGGTATTTAAATAAATAGAATTCATACGAATTACATCCGTTTATTCTAGCAGAAAGCCGCATATATATCTCTACGTGCACACATCAAATGACATTAAAGAAACGATATCTAGTGTGCAATGCTCAATTAAAACTAGAAGCATTTTAAATAGATAAATGAAAGCCCCTAAATATGTTGTTCAGGGCGCCTCTATTAATTCTGTGCGCGTCAGATTAATAATTCAAATTTATCACAATAAGGCGTAAATTACAGGTAATAGACATTCTATTGCCAAAATTTGCAACGTAGTTGTGGTGAATTTGAAAATTAAGGTGCGTGTTCATGAATTAATAGAGGCGCCCTTCATACCATCAATTTTATAAAAGTGCTAATATTACGATATTCGCCTAATTACATATCATTATATAAATGCCTATAGAGTTTATTCATTTAAGAGTACATACCGATTTTTCAATTATTGATGGTATCATCAAGCACAAAAACTTATTCTCAAAACTTCAAGAATATAATATGCCAGCCGTGGGCATTACTGATGAGTGTAACTTATATGGTGTAATCAAATTTTATAAAGGCGCCCTATCAAATGGGATCAAACCCATCATCGGCTGTGATTTCAAAATAGTTAATGATGAAAAATCCCATAGATTAACGCTCTTAGCTGAAACCCAAGAAGGATTTCATAATCTGGTTCTGCTTATATCGAAAGGTTATTTAGAAGCTGATCGTGATAATGGCATTCCATTAATCAAGAAAGAATGGTTAACCAAAGACTCACTTGCTGGATTAATAGGTCTTTCAGGGGCACTTGAAGGTGAAGCTGGTCAATTGATTCAACTAAATAAACTTGATCAAGCTGAAAAGTCCATATTAGAGTATAAAAATATTTTTTCTGATGATGCATTTTTTATTGAGTTACAACGAATCGGAAAGGAATACGAAGAACGTTACATCAAAGCAGCACTTAAAATAGCTGTTAATCATGATCTGCCTGTTGTTGCCACAAATAATGTTAGATTCATGCAAGAAGATGATTATGATACACATGAGATTCGCGTTGGTATCTATGACGGCTACACACTTGTTGATGAAAATAGAAAATCAAAGTACACCGCTGGACAATGTTTGCGTAGCGCTGAAGAAATGCTTGAACTCTTCAAGGATATACCCAGTGCCCTCTCGAATTCAGTCGTCATCGCCAAACGTTGCAATGTAACATTTAAACTTGGCATACCAGTACTCCCAAAATTTGAAATTCCAGAGGGACTCACTGAGGAACAATATTTTAGCCAGTTATCATTTGCAGGATTAGAGAAACGCCTGCAATTTATTTTTAACACACAGAATGTGGATCAAGAAAAGACTAGAAAGACCTACGAAGAACGACTTCAAATTGAGATTAATGTCATCTGCCAAATGGGTTTTCCAGGCTATTTTTTGATCGTCGCTGACTTTATTCAATGGTCAAAAGACAATGATATTCCAGTTGGCCCTGGTCGCGGATCTGGAGCTGGATCGTTAGTCGCATATGCTTTAAGCATAACCGATATCGACCCAATGCCATATGACCTACTTTTTGAGCGTTTCCTAAACCCAGAACGTGTTTCCATGCCTGACTTTGATATCGACTTTTGCATGGATGGACGCGATAGAGTAATTGAATATGTTGCAGATAAATATGGATCTAGCAGCGTTTCTCAAATTATTACTTATGGCACCATGGCAGCAAAAGCTGTTGTCCGAGACGTAGGGCGTGTTCTGGGTCATCCATACGGTTTTGTTGATAAAATTGCCAAACTTATTCCTAACGAATTAGGCATAAAACTTTCTGATGCCTGCGCTGAAAATACGCCTTTAAGAGATTTCGCCAACGAGGATGAAGCTGTCGAAAGCATGCTTGAGATTGCCTTAAAGCTTGAAGGTATGACAAAAAATGTAGGAAAGCATGCTGCTGGTGTGGTGATATCCCCTACCACAGTTACAGATTTTTGCCCAATCTATTGTGAAGATGGTTCAACTCAACTTGTCACCCAATATGATAAATATGATGTAGAAGAAGCTGGTTTAGTCAAATTCGATTTCTTAGGTTTAAGAAATCTAACCATTATCAATAATGCGATTAAAATTATAAATACAAGATTATCAAAAGAGGGCAAACCAGATATTGCTATCGATGCTATCCCCATGGACGACAAAGCATCTTTTGAACTATTAAAACGCGCTGAAACAACTGGTATTTTCCAGCTTGAGTCATCTGGTATGAAGCAACTTATCAAACGCTTACAACCAGATTGTTTTGAAGATATTATCGCACTTGTAGCATTATATCGACCTGGTCCATTAGGCTCTGGCATGGTTGATGACTTTGTGAATTGTAAACACGGCAGACAAGCAGTTAAGTACCCTCACCCTAAACTAGAACCCGTACTCAAACATACATACGGCAGCATTCTTTATCAGGAACAAGTGATGCAAATCGCACAAGTATTAGCAAACTATTCACTTGGCAGCGCAGACATCCTTAGACGCGCAATGGGTAAGAAAAACCCCGTTGAAATGGCAAAACAGCGTGATATTTTTGAAAAAGGTGCAGCAAAAAATGGTTTAGAGAAAGAACTGGCAGCTTCAATTTTTGACTTAATGGAAGAGTTTGCTAAATACGGGTTTAATAAATCTCACTCGGCGGCTTATGCCCTTGTTGCTTACCAAACAGCTTGGTTAAAGGCGCATTATCCTGCAGAATTTATGGCTGCCTTACTCTCATCAGATATGGATAATACAGATAAAGTAGTTAACTTTATCCTTGAGTGCAGAGTTATGGGTATTGTTGTCGCTAACCCACATGTTAATCATAGTGAATATTACTTTACCGTAAACGATAAAAACGAAGTTGTTTATGGTTTAGGTGCCGTTAAAGGTATTGGTGAAGGCGTCATCAATATGATATCCCAAGAGCGCAAAAACGGATCATTCAAGGATCTTTTTGACTTTTGTAAGCGCATTGATCTAAGCAAAGCCAACAAACGTGTTCTGGAAGCACTCACTTATTGTGGCGCATTTGATGGACTAACTGAGCACCGTGCACAAACTCTAGCAACGCTTGAGAATGCAATTCGTGCTGCCGAACAACTACAAAACTCAATGGCAACTGGACAAGATGATTTATTCGGCTTTAGCGATGTCAGTGAAAACTCTTCTGATGAATATTCACACCAATATGCAGATTGCAAACAATGGACATTTAGAGAGATTTTAGGTTATGAAAAACAAGTACTTGGTCTTTCGTTATCTGGACATCTAATCGATGAAGTAAAATATTGGCTAGATTTATTAAAACTGCCAAAACTTGCTCAGTTACAACCAACACATCGAAAGTCTGAAGTCAAGCTTGCAGGTGTTGTAAACGCCATGGTGCAAAGAAAAACCAAAAAGGGCTCGCTTATCAGCATTCTCACTATAGACGATGGAACAGATAGAATGGAAATGATGGTTTTTACTGAGCTATATGACAAGATTAAAGATGTCATTGAAGTAGATGATATTGTTATGATTGAAGGAGAGATAGGTATCGATAGTTATACAGACCGACTAAGAATTTCAGCAAATAATATCACTCCCTTTAACCAAGCTGTTACCAAACGAATTCAGTCATTAGACTTAAATCTAAATATGAGCGAAACAAATATCGATCATATTCAAACCTTAATTAACCTTATCAATCAACAATCATCTGCCCAAACTAATCCAGATGCTAATCCCAAAACAGTCAACATTACTTGTAATTCTGAAAAATTTGGAATTAAGTTTAAACAGCATTTTCATCTAGCTGATATTATTTCAATACACGAGATACTTAAAGAAATTCCAAGCATATCAACTGGTGATGTACTTATTTAACAAATAAATTCTTTTATACAATTTTTGATATCAACTTCATCAACATCATTTCTTAACCTTGCCTGGCCTGGCTGATCCAATAAAATTAATTTTATCTTTCCGTGTGAACTTTTTTTATCTTTACGCATAAAGTAAATAAAATCATCAACAGAAATACCGACAGGTACGTTAACAGGGAGTTTTGCATCTATTAATAATTTTTCTAATCGAACATAAAAATCTTGCGAAATTAGACCTAACTGAATCGATAACTTTGTTGCCATAAGCATACCTATACCGATTGCTTCTCCATGCAACAAACCTTTATATTGTTGTTTAGATTCAATTGCATGACCAAAGGTATGACCAAAGTTGAGCAATGCTCGTCTACCTGTACGCTCTGTTTCATCCTCAGCTACAATCTTAGCCTTTATTTCACAACATTTTTGTATGGCATCTTTGAGCGTATTTGGCTCAAGCGTCATAATATTTTTGATATTACTTTCTAAGCTACAAAAAAAATCATAATCGTCTAAACAACCATACTTTATTACTTCTGCCAATCCAGAACTAAATTCCCTTTGTGGCAAAGTATTTAAGCTTGATATTTGAATATAAACTGCATCTGGCTGATAAAATGCACCAATCATATTCTTACCAAGAGGATGATTAATTGCTGTTTTACCACCAACTGAAGAATCTACCTGAGCCAATAATGTAGTCGGTATCTGGATAAAATGAATACCTCGTTGATATGCCGATGCTGCAAAACCTGTCATATCACCAATAACACCACCGCCTAAGGCGACCAAGGAACTATCCCTTGAATATGATGCTTCCAGAAGCTTATCAAATATCAATTGTAATGTTTGCCAGTTTTTATATTTTTCCCCATCTGGGAGAATACAAGCTTGAATCGTATAACCATTACTTTTAAATATATTTTCCCAATATGGTAAATAGTGTTTAGCAATAGTCTCATTGGTTACAATCAATAAATGGGTTGTTTTAATATATTTAAATAATTCTTGATTTAAGGAATCATCCGATTGGATAAATATTGGGTATGCTCTATCTTTGACATCAACCAGAATATGATTAGACAATTGGATCTTCCGTCAACAATGTAGTAATTTTTTGCACCACATTTCTAACTGTAGTGTCTGTTGTCTCCACTATATAATCTGCTACTTCTAAATAAAGTTTTTCTCTTTCTTGCATTAATTTAATTAACTGACCTTCTTTGTCATCAACCTGCAATAAAGGTCTTTTTTTATCTTTAGAAGTTCTTTGTAATTGCTGTTCAATTGAAGCTTGCAAATACACCACCGTACCCCTAGAAGAAAGCAGGTTACGATTTTCTGGCAGAATTACAGCACCACCACCTGTTGCAAGTACAATACCTTGCATATTTGCCAAGTCTTCAAGAACTAACTTTTCTCTTTCTCGAAAACCTTCTTCACCTTCTAAATCAAAAATCCAATCAATATCAACACCACAACGTTGTTCTATTTCACGATCAGAATCAAAGAACTGTAGTTTTAATTCAGATGAAAGCTGCTTACCGATTGTACTTTTTCCTGCACCTACAGGACCGATTAGAAAGACATTATTAGATCTTTTCATATATATATCTTCACTATGTTATTTTTAGTTAAACAATATACCCAATTCTCTCATTCACTATGAAACATCAGCACAATAAAATACACTGAATCAGCCATATATTCAAGTAGTTACTATGCGATTATACCTTCTCAAGACCCAGCTAATCTAATATTGTTGTTGTTAAAAATATTAATAACTCCCGATTTTCAATTCTAGTTCTTTTATATCTAAACAACCATCCAAGCAAAGGAATATC
This sequence comes from uncultured Gammaproteobacteria bacterium, assembly GCA_913060525.1. Classification (GTDB taxonomy): domain Bacteria; phylum Pseudomonadota; class Gammaproteobacteria; order Francisellales; family Francisellaceae; genus CAJXRW01. Next base: position 1,098 of record CAJXRW010000085.1, on the reverse strand, counting down.
TCCCAAAAGAGGTACTTGTTGATTGGCATTTTCTAGTTTCTTTTCATACACACCACCGAGCACAACAGTCTCACCATCGTTGACAACCAGTTTAGTTTTAATTTGGCGTGTAAGTATCCCAGGCACACCTGCGGTAACTGGGTCTTCAGTTGGCTCATCTTTTTTTACCGTTACATCAAGCGTAATGGTATTATTAGGGGATATCTGTGGTGTGACCAATAATTCAAGCGCCGCTTGAACAAAAGCAATAGAAGCTGCACCACTAGCAGTTGATTGTAGATATGGCACATCTTCACCTTGTATAATTGAAGCAGTCAAATTATCTGCTACTACCAACCTTGGGTTAGATAAACTTTTCGCTTTGTTCAATGTTTCAAGAGCCGAAAGCTCCATGCCTAAATCAACAGATTCAAAAATACGCGAAAAACTTAATCCAAGCGCACTGCCACCTTGTGTTGCTAAAAATACTGGTACATCTCCTACCGTTTGATACAAAGTCCCTGATCCTTGGGAGACCTGCCCTTGAACTTTATTTCCAACCGAAAGAGGGATACCTCCTTCACCCACAAGAAACCTAAATCCAATCTCTTCAAGTGCTATCCTACTAATTTCAACTACTCGAGCGTGGACCAAAACTTCTCTTGTTGGTGAATCAAGTCTATTAACTATGTTCAGAACCTTATCAATACTTTCCTGGGTATCTTGAATAATTAAGGTATTAGTACGTGTATCTGATGAAATACTCCCCCTCGCGCCCAAAAAACCCGCACCACTGGATTGAATGATGGGAATAACATCAGCTGCTTTGGCATAGTTTAGCTGTTTATACGCCACCACTAAAGACTCTGACGCTTCAACTGCATTTCTTGCCGCCAATTCCGCTTGTTCATGTGCAGTTATTTCACTGGCTGGAGCAATAAAAATAACACTGCCAATCTCTCTTTTCCCAAGGCTTTTAGAGACTAAAATAATATCTAATGCTTCTTGCCAAGGAATATCCTTCAATCTTAGCGTTACTGAACCAGCAATCTGATCACTAATTACAAGATTAATATCTGTCTCTTATACACATCTCCGAGCCCACGAGACAGGCAGAAA
>CAJXRW010000084.1 GCA_913060525.1 uncultured Gammaproteobacteria bacterium | reverse complement strand
ATTTCTGCCTGTCTCGTGGGCTCGGAGATGTGTATAAGAGACAGGTCTATATATAATCCAGTTATACAGGCATTTCTTTTACAGTTATTTTTTGTTTTTACGGTCTTATTGGGTTATGTTTGTTTTGGTTTGTATAGGCCTTATGCTATTATGTCATTGGCTGACTGGAATGACGATAAGCTGCTAAAATACTTTTGTAATGTTATTTGCATATCTTTAATAATGTCTTTAGTAGGTACACTATTTCTTGTCTTTGATAAAGTTGTTGTTCAAGGCATTGATTATTCTAAAGGTATTGCTTTTGCGCGGGAGGCTTGGAGAAAGGCTGGAGAAGAACGTGATGGTCAGGTGTCTTCTATATTCAGTGTATTAGGTTACTTGTTGAGTAGTAGTTATTTTGTTGCGGCAACATCACTCATGATTATTGGTAAATTTGTATCAAGATTTAATTTTTTAAAGTTTTCAGTATGCGTTTTTATTCTATTAATGGTTAATTGTTTGCTTACGGGTGGGAGATCTAGTATTTTATTGATCGTTGTTTTTCTATTTGCTGCAAAGTCATTGATTAGAGACTGGTCTTTAAAAAAAATTACTCAAAATAATATTTTGTACATGACTATTCTTTTATTAACATTGACCTGTGTTTTATATATTTTATATGTCTTTGATCAAAGAGCATCCGCCAGTGGAGTTAGTGTAAGTGTATATTTAGATAATTTTCTACCTTGGCTCGGATTGCGGCTTAGCTTTTCTGGTTTGGAAAATTCTGACGATTTCTTCTCTAATATGTTTGCTTTGTTGATTTTGGCTATAAGTTATATAACACACAGTTTCTCTAGCACTGCTGCAATTATAGCTCATGGGGAGGGTAATGCGGTGATTGCTTTTGTTTATCCGATGAAGTTACTACACAAATTACATTTAATACCTCCTCAAAATGTAGAATGGTTTTTAGCTGGTAAGTTTCCTTCACTTCCAGGCGCTCTTTTTTATCAATTTGGGCTGCTAGGCTTTATAATAATGAGTTTTATCATTGGATTTTTTTCTGGGCTTGCCAAGCAGTTAGTCTTTTCAAGGCCATATAATCTGATTTTCCTATGCTTTTATTTTTCAATGTATTCTATACTAATTCTCTCACCTCTTTTGTTGGCGGTAGATTTTCTGAGCTTTCCTTTTGTTGTTATATCCTTTATTGGTGTTAATTTAATTGCTATTATTGCAACCAAAGTGAAATTTAGAAAGTAATTTCTTAAATCTAAGGTATATATGAAGATTGGCTTTGTTAATATTTACTCATTTCGTCCGCATGTAGAGCATTTAGCTTATTTAGCTAACCTATGTAGCAGTTCTGGACACGAGGTTTTTTATTTAACTTGTGATGCTGCGGTTTCAGACTGTTATGTTCGAAGCATTAGAACAACGAAAAAAATCGTTGAATGTCCTAAGTGCATTTTAGGCGGGGTTCGTTCATTTTCAAATAAGGGTATTACATCAATTAAAAGTCAGAAAAGCGATATTTCTGTGCAAAGCTTAGATAGGTTAGTTTTTTCTAGCGCGTGCACACTTGCTAGAACAGAATCTAATGAAGAGGCAAGTAATGACCCTTTAGTAAAAGAAGTTAGAAGAAAACTATATGACCCAACTGCAGCAGCTTATGAAAGTGCGAGGCAATGGATTCTAGACAATGAGCTAGAGGCTGTTATTATTTTTAATGGTAGAATGGAACTGACCGCAGCTATTATGGAAGCTTGTAACGTAGTAAAAATTCCATTTATTACCCATGAGAGAACATGGTTTGGTGACGGTCTAAGATTAATTCCAAATAATAATTGCCTTTCTATTGAGGCAATATGTGACATGGTTAAAGATTATGATAATAAGCCATTAACTCTGTTACAGGCAAAACTTGCAGGTAAAGTTATTGGGGAAAGGTTCTTGCAACGTAACTCATTGGAGTGGCGACTATATAATAAGAATCCTGAGCCAGTTTCTTGGCCATTGGCTGCTAAAGGCAAAAGGGTGTTAGTTTTACCAAGTAGCAGAAATGAATTCGCTGGTCACCAGGAGTGGGTTTCAGAATGGAAGGATAATACTTCTGCTTTAGATGACTTTTTAGATGTATGCAAAATAAGCCCGGAGCAAGTGGTTATTCGCGCACACCCTAACTGGGCAGAGAATATAGGCAAAGTGAAAGGAAATCGTTCAAGTCAGCACTATATAGATTGGGCAAAAAAGCGAGACATATTTTTAATAGATGCCGCTGAAAAAGCAAATACTTATGACCTTATCCAGCAGGCAGATATTGTGATTTTGAATGGTGGCAGTTCTGCAATTGAGGCAGGTGCATGTGGTAAACAAGTCGTTTGTTTAGGCTCAGCGCCATATCAAAATGCTGGATTTGTTGAGACATTCAAATCAAGAGGTGAATTAGAGGAGAGAGGCCTAAAAGAGATTGACCAAGATATGATTAGGCGTAAAACACTACGTTATATTTACTTAAGGTCACATAGGTTTCCTCAGTTTGTGGATTATGTTAAGGCTATTGAAACTACACGTTATCAATACCTACAAGGCGCTGAATCAGATAGGCTTATCAACATGATTTTGACAGGGAAAGTACAGGCGAGTGATTCTGCATATTGTTCTAATGTGGATGAAGAGTTCTCAATTGTTAAATTGCTTGAAGATAAGCAGTGGGGTTTATTGGCAGGCCATCAAATAGAAATATTGCCGCTACCAAAATTAAATGTTCAGAGAAGGTTTGGCTTTCGTTGGCTTGATATAATTCGAGCTAAGTTCCCCAGAGGAGACAGGTAACGATGGAAAATAATAAAGCACCTCTTATAAGTGTGGTTATGCCAGCCTATAACTCTGAAAAATACATTAACAGAACAATTCAATCAGTTTTTGAACAGACCTACAAAAATTGGGAGTTGTTAATTATAGATGACTGTTCTTCTGATAACACTGTTCAGGAAGCATCAAAATGGAGTGCCCAAGATTCGAGGGCAAAGGTAATTAAGCTAGATAAAAATTTTGGTGGACCAGCAGGCCCTAGAAATCATGGCGTTAAGCTTGCGCGTGGTAAATACATAGCATTCCTTGACTCAGATGATATTTGGCATCCTAATAAACTTGAACTTCAGGCTCATCTTATAGCGTCAAAAAATGCTTTATTTGTATGCTCTCAAATGCAGGATTTCACAAAAGAAGATGATATATTATTCTTGCCTGTTAATAATATCGATTTTATAAGGGTTAACTTTATTAAGCAAAGTATTCGGTCAAGGATTCCAACCTCAAGTGTAATGGTTGCTCGGGAGTTGTTAATAAAAAATCTATTTTATGATGATCCAGAATATAAGGCAGTGGAAGATTATCACTGTTGGCTTAGAATACTAGAGGCCTGTAAGGAGTGTTTTAAGATTACACAACCGTTATTGTATTATCGGAGAAGTCCAGGGCAAATATCTGGGTCAAAAATTTATATGATTAAGAAGGTTTTTATGGTCCATAAGGAATACCCAGGCCGTTCAAAATTAGGGGCTGGGTTGTTAACGTTAAGCCATGTTGTGGGTGGATTATTTAGGTGCTTTAAAAAGGAAATGTAAGATGAGAATTTTAGTCACCGGTGGGGGAGGTTTTTTGGGTTCACACCTCTGTGAACGTTTGTTGGATGATGGGCATGAAGTAATCTGTGTAGACAATTTTTTTACTGGTAGAAAATCTAATATATCTCATCTAATACATGACTATAGATTTGAGATAATTAGACATGATATTACTTTTCCATTGTATGTTGAAGTTGACCAAATATATAACCTTGCTTGTCCAGCATCACCTGTGCATTATCAACATGATCCTGTTCAAACTACAAAGACAAGTGTGTCTGGTGCGATAAATATGCTGGGTTTGGCCAAGCGATTGGGCGCTCGTATTTTTCAAGCGTCAACTAGTGAAGTGTATGGTGATCCTGAAGTACATCCCCAGCCAGAAAGTTATTGGGGGAAAGTAAACCCAATCGGTATTCGCTCATGTTATGATGAGGGTAAGCGTTGTGCCGAAACATTATTTTTTGATTATTATCGTCAACATAACTTATCCATTAAGGTGGCTCGTATTTTTAATACTTATGGACCTAAAATGCACCCTAATGATGGTCGTGTGGTAAGTAACTTCATTGTACAGGCTTTGAATGGTAAGGATATAACTATTTACGGAGAGGGTAAGCAAACTCGAAGTTTTTGTTATGTTGATGATTTAATTGAAGGATTTGTTCGTATAATGAATTCAGAAAAGAAAATAATCGGTCCAATAAATCTTGGTAATCCTATGGAATTTACTATCCGACAATTGGCAGAGCAGATTATTCAATTGACAGGATCTCGCTCAAAGTTAATTTTTAAACCATTACCCCAAGATGACCCAAAGCAGCGTCAGCCTGATATTAGTCTGGCAAGCGAAAAACTGGGCTGGAAACCATATGTTATGCTTGAGGAGGGTTTACTTAAAACGATTCATTATTTTGATGAATTGCTAACTTCAACCAACTGCATCTAATATGAATACAAGAATTTTATTAACTGGTAGTAGCGGCTATGTAGGGAGTTCTTTTATTGCATCCAATATAAACAAATATAAATTTGAGACTTTTTCTTTATTTAAATCTCAAGTTCAAGATGTAAATTTTATAGATGTACAAGTAGTTTTGCATTGTGCTGCCTTAGTACATAAGAAAAAAGAACTGCCTTATATTGAATATGATGAGGTTAATGCTCAATATCCCTATTTATTAGCAAAAGAAGCTAAAAAAAATGGAGTTAAACATTTTGTCTTTTTAAGTACTATTGCAGTATATGGTCAAATTGATGGCGTCATAAGTGAAAACTCAGAATGCAGGCCAGTATCAAATTATGGAGTATCAAAATTAGAAGCTGAGAAAAAATTATTATCATTAAATGATAATAATTTTGTTATCTCTATTATTAGGCCATCAATGGTTTATGGAAAAGAAGCTCCGGGGAATATTCAATCATTAATAAAGCTAGTATCTAAATTGCCTCTATTACCATTTAGGGGTGTGTGCAATAAACGTTATTTTGTATATATTGGCAATTTGTGTGCCTTGATAGACAAGGTAATTGAGTCACGCCAATCTGGTGTTTATTTGGCAGCCGATGATGAAAGTATATCATTAGAGTATATACTTTATAAAATTGCAGAGTATTCAAACAAGAAAAGATTTTTATTTAAAATGCCTTATCTTGAAAATGTATTGAAATATATTAAGCCTAATTTGTATCAAAAGCTTTATGGGAATTTAATTATTAATAATGATATGACAAAAAAGAAATTGAACTTTAATAATCCATATACAGTTGAACAGGGAATATATTATATGGTTAATGGTGAGCCAAATTGATTCGTTTATTTGATATTATGTTCGCTTTAATTGGGCTAATTATAGGGTCGCCAATTTTGGCTATACTCTATGTGATTGGGTTATTTGATACTGGTTCACCATTATTTACACAAGAACGCATTGGTAGAGGAAAAAAGCCTTTTATGCTAGTTAAGTTTAGAACCATGAAATTAGATACCGCTTCGGTTGCATCACACTTAGCCTCTTCTGCCTCTATTACCAGATTCGGTCATTTTCTTAGAAAAACAAAGTTGGATGAATTACCACAGCTGTGGAATGTATTAAAAGGAGATATGAGTTTAGTCGGTCCTAGACCTGGGTTATTTAACCAGTTTGAATTAACTGTTGCCCGAGAGAAACACGGTGTTTTTAGAATAAGGCCTGGTATTACTGGCTTGGCGCAAATTAATGATATTGATATGTCAACCCCTGAGCTACTTGCTGAAACTGATAAAAAAATGATAGATGAGCTATCTCTAACAAATTATTTTAAATTTATCATTCTAACCGTTGCTGGCAAAGGTAGGGGTGATAGAGTCGGTAAGTGATTTTATTTATATTAGAGGATAGTAGCCTTTTAGTATTTCTTTATGAAAACCTTCTGGTAATGTTTCCCAATCTCGTATATCAACGATAATGGGGATATTGGATTCTCTTAGTTCTGTTTTTAGTTTATTTAATTTTTCAAAATTAAGCATAGTCTTATTGGTATTGAATAATACTAGATCAAGATCACTTCCATCATGGCTAGTGCCTTTAACACGGCTTCCATATGCCCAAGCTTTAGCGTCAGGCAGGTGTTTCTTTATAAGTGAGATGATTAACAGTTTGTCTTTATCTCTAAGTTTTATTTGATTTGTCATGGTTGAATTTTATTTACAGTATCAACAAGCTGTTTGGCATCAGATATAAAACTCCCTAATAAAGATAATGTCTTTTCAGCAAAATCTTCGCCATAGTCATGTGCGGTAGAATTTCTGTTATCTCTATATAGCATCCATCGTTCACAAGCTTCTAGTTCTATTAATGAATGTAAATTTGCATGTCGAAATATATCTTTGAATGTTAGTCTATCTGCCTGTTTGTTGTTCGAAAAATAGGGCCTAAGTGCTTTTTTAAGTAGCTTTCCACATTGCTCTAGGATAATTTCAAATTCTTTAACACAGGCTGCTCGGTAAATATCATATAATTCAGGGTCAACCTTTGGTTCTTGTAGTTTTTGATAGGCGCGCTCCAAAGTAAGAATGCATCGAGATAAAAAGTCCGTGTTCACAATGGCATATAAATATTTTTATGATTATGGATTATTATTGATTTTTTCTAATGTAAAATCTAGGTGTTATTGTTAATTGCTTAAGTTAGTACCATTAGGCAGTTAATCGTGGCCGAATAACTGTACGCAATTATAAAGGGCGATAATATCAATGAAATATTCTTCAATAAAAAATCTACATGCGTGGTACGTTTTAATCATTGATTTAGTCGTAGTGCAATTAGCTTGGCTGTTAGCTGAAACGCGTTTTTTTGACCGTTATTCAGTTTTAGAACACGATTTACCAAAATGCCTATTATTGCTAATTGCTTCATTGGTTGCTTTTAAAATCTTTCGAACCTATGCTGGGTTATGGCGCTATACGTCTACAGAGGACTTATTTGTAGTCATTAAGTCAGTAATTTTAATTTTAACCTTATTTGTGTTAGCGCGATTTTTCTATGATCGCTTGGTAGATATTTCTAGAACATCTGTTGCTTTGTTTATAATGCTATCTGTTATTTTTATGTCAGCAGCCAGAATTACATCGCGAGTGTACCATTTTGGTGGTTATCGATTTAAGAATCAAACATCAAAAACGAATAACTATATACTCATCGGTGCTGGTTCTGGTGGTGAGAAATTTTTAAGAGAATATAGCCAATTACCTAATAGAGATATTAATGTAATTGGCGTTTTAGATGATGATATAGATTTGATAGGTAAAAGAATTAAAGGTGTGCCAATTATTGGTTCTATAGAGGCATTAAACTCAAAAGAGTTAATTGAAAAATATGAAATTAGAGGCATTATTATTGCGATACCCTCCCTACAAAGGCAAGGATTTCAAAAAATTTATAACCTGGCCCATCAGCTAGGTTTGAATGTAAAAGTATTGCCCTCAATGACCCAGATTTTATCTGGAGACCTTTCAGTTACCAATTTGCAAGATGTAACAATTGAAGATTTATTAGGGAGAGAGCCCATTGATTTGGATGTTTATAAAATTCAGAAAGACTTGGATGATAAAACCATTTTGGTGACAGGTGGTGGGGGTTCTATTGGTTCCGAAATAGTTAGGCAAATACTAAAACTTTCCAGCCCTAAAAAGATTGTTATTTTAGATCATAGTGAAATAAACCTATACAAAATAGAACAAGAGTTGTCACAGAGCTATTCTTCAATTTGTGTTTTTAGTTTGGGGAGTATTTTAGATAAGAAGTTTCTGGAAAGTTGTATTGATGAATATTGCCCAAATATTATTTTTCATGCAGCGGCTTATAAACATGTGCCATTGCTTGAGGGGCAGCCACGACAGGCATTTGTTAATAATATTATAGGAACAAATCTGTCTCTTATACACATCTCCGAGCCCAC
>CAJXRW010000083.1 GCA_913060525.1 uncultured Gammaproteobacteria bacterium | reverse complement strand
ATCTACACAGAGTAGATCGTCGGCAGCGTCAGATGTGTATAAGAGACAGCCCCTTAGAAACCATTTTGTTTTATAGAGTGGTAAAATCAACAACAACGCCCAAATACCACCCCAAATCAGTAATCGATAGGCATTGTGTTTAAATTCGACCATATTTGTCGGCATGCCTCGATATGCAGTTGCCGCAATCAATAATATAACTGCACCAATAATACCTGCACTGAAAGCAGCGGATAATTGTTTAAATGGCTTCATAAAGAAGTATCCTTAATTTAACCTATTTTGCGTTGATAACAGCCATACCATTCATATATCGGCGCAAAACTTGTGGGACAACAATAGAACCATCCGCCTGTTGATTGTTTTCGATAATGGCAACCAATGCACGCCCTACTGCTAAACCAGAACCATTAAGAGTATGTACTAATTCAGGCTTGTTCATGTCTTTAGACTTGTAACGCGTTTGCATTCTGCGTGCTTGAAAATCACCACACCAACTACAAGAAGAAATTTCTCGATAGGCATTTTGTGATGGTATCCAAACTTCTAAATCATAGGTTTTACGTGCTGTTGCACTCATATCTCCAGTACATAACGCTAATACGCGATAAGGTAACTGTAATTTCTGTAGAATGGTTTCAGCATGACCCGTTAATCTTTCAAGTGCACTTAAACCATCTTTAGGATGCACAATATGAACCAATTCAACTTTTTCAAACTGATGTTGACGAATCATGCCGCGTGTATCTTTACCATAAGAGCCTGCCTCACTTCTAAAACAAGGCGTATGGCTAACTAGCTGAATAGGCAAATGTTTTTCATCAATAATTTCATTTCGATATAAATTCGTTAAAGGTACTTCAGCCGTTGGAATTAAATAATAATCCTGCTCTGTACTTTCAGCTTTAAGCGCAAACAAGTCTTCAGCAAACTTAGGTAACTGCCCAGTACCAAGTAAGCTGTCTTGATTCACAATATAGGGCACATACATTTCATGATAGTTATGCTCAAATGCGTGCGTATCCAACATAAATTGAATGAGTGCACGATGCAAACGTACCAGACTACCATGCATCACCACAAAACGGCTACCTGTTAGCTTAGCTGCTGTCGCAAAGTCCATACGTCCCGTCATTTGTCCAATTTCGACATGGTCACGAATAGGAAACTCAAAGGTTGGGATCTCACCCTCACGTCTAATTTCAACATTATCATTCTCATCTTTACCAATCGGTACAGATTTACTTGGAATATTAGGCATATCCAATAGCACATCATTAATTTTTTCTAGCAGTGTTTTTAGCTTTTCTTCATCTTGTTTAAGCGCATCACCTAAACTGGCAACGGCAGCCAAAACTTCAGATGCATCACCACCTTGTGCTTTAATTTTTCCAATTTCTTTTGACCTGGCATTTCTCTCAGCCTGTAATTCCTGAGTTCTAGCTTGTAATTCCTTACGTTCTGCTTCAAGTGTTTCAAACGTTTTCGTGTCGAGTATATACCCACGTTTTTTAAGCGCTTTTGCAACTGCTTGAATATCATCCCTGAGTTTTTTTATGTCTAACATTGTTAATCCTTGGCTTTAAATATCGGCTTACCCGTCATTTCTTTTGGTGGCACCATTCCCAGCAAGTTTAGCATAGTTGGCGCGATATCAGAAAGCACACCACTTTCGTTTATCACTTCTGCATTTCTACCCATATAAATCAAAGGAACAGGGTTGGTTGTATGCGCTGTATGTGCTTCGCCAGTTATAGGATCAACCATCATATCTGAATTGCCATGGTCAGCAGTGATGAGCATTTCACCACCTGCTAGTTTAACAGCGTGAATTAATCTGCCTAAACATTTATCTAAGGCGTCAATGGCTTTAATCGCTGCTTCAAGTTTACCTGTATGACCAACCATGTCTGAGTTTGCATAATTGCAAATAATGACATTATATTTATCTGAGGTAATGGCATCACATAATTTATCCGTTAATTCGTAAGCGCTCATTTCTGGCTTTAAATCATAGGTCGCAACATTAGGAGATTGGATTAAAATACGATCTTCACCTATAAATGGCTTTTCGATACCCCCATTAAAAAAGAAAGTAACATGGGCATATTTTTCTGTTTCAGCAATGCGTAATTGCGTTAACTCATTTTTTGATAAGTATTCACCTAACGTATTCACTAATTTTTCTGGTTTATAGGCAACTTTAACGGGTAAATCTGCAGCGTATTCTGTTAAGGTCACAAAATGTGTTTTTACAACACGATTACGTTTAAATTTATCAAATTCTTTAAATGCATAAGGCTGGGATAATGAACGTGCCCGATCTGCTCTAAAATTCATGTAAATTAACGCATCGCCATTTTGTAGCGTCACTTTGTTGTCTTTTATTTTAATAACACTTGGTTTAACGAACTCGTCTGTTTCACCTCGTGCATAGGCAGATTCTAAAGCCTTGATTGGATCATCGTACTCAAACTCAGCCTTTGCATCGGTTATCAAATTATAAGCAGTTTCAGTACGCTCCCAGCGATTATCTCGATCCATGGCATAATATCGACCACAAAGGCTAGCAATATAACCAATTTCTGCTGAGGTTAGTTTATAGTTGATTTTTTCTAGTGAAGGTTTAGCGCTCTTAGGCGGCATATCACGTCCATCTAAAAAAGCATGGAAATAAACCTGTTTGGCACCTCGTTGTTGTGCTAACTCAATCACAGCCAATATATGATTCTCATGACTATGTACACCACCTGGCGATGCTAGACCCATAATATGGACGGCTTTATTCTCTTTTACTGCCGCATCAACCGCTTGGCATAATTCCTGATTATCAAAAAAAGTTTTTTCTTCAATCGCTTTATCAATGCGTGTTAATTCTTGATAAACAACACGACCAGAGCCCAGATTAACGTGCCCGACTTCTGAATTCCCCATTTGTCCTTTTGGCAAACCAACCATGAGCCCAGATGCATCAACAAGCGTATGCGGACACGTATTCCATAAATGGTCAAAATTAGGCTTCTTGGCTTGGTTAATCGCATTGTCTTTATCTTCTTCCCGATAGCCCCAGCCATCGAAAATAATGAGTACAAGTGGTTTTATCTTTGGTGTCATTCTTTACCTATATTATGGCTTTCAATATCAAACATTGTATGGTCTGAACCTGTAAAATACCACTCTATATTAAACAATGTATTTTGATACCGCCAATCGTAACCAACAGCAAGCAGATAGATCGAATTTTGTTATTTATAGGTCTCTTGTTATAAGCACCCTTCTATTTTGGTTATAAGGGACTGGAATTAAATAAACTAAACAGATTGCGCAGAATATTTTTTCAGGATCAAGGCATTCAAATTAAGACATAGCAAGCCTATGGCGTATTTAAATAAGGATTGCTCATTATTACTAAATAATAAGCAAGACAGATCAAAGAAATTTATCTGCCAAATCTAGTTACATTTTTTCCAATCCCAAGCATTTGCATTTGGTTGATTCACATTATCATACTGTGCTTTCCAAACACTGCCTTGGAATGTAACAAAATCACCTGATTTATAATTCGTCGCTGCACCAACACTAGAATCCCACCATGTGCGTTGTTCCCACTCGCTTAGTATTATTGGCATCTCACCACAATTAGAAATGATAACCTCTTCATCATCTTGAGCATCACCACCTGTATTAGAATCATCTGAAACAGCTTCACCGATTACATGGTCTTTTTCAGTGCTGTCAATAAATTTAAAGTCTAATGCATTTTCAAGATTAGCCAACGCCTCAAATACAACCGTATAAACCGCTTCTCTATCTGCTTGTTGGCTAAACTCCCAACTAGCCGCTGCATTATGATTAGCGATACTTTGATTAAATGCATTTAGCGCATCTGCTTCTGAAATATAGTTGTAGACATTGTTGTCATCGATATCACCCAATGTTTGCATTGATTTTACGAATGCGGTGCGTAATTCATCCTGCGTAAAGTTAAAGGTAATATCTGCACTTAAACCATACTGATTCAAATGCGCGTTATTATTCGTCAATTGGTCTACATAGTATCTAACCTGACGTGGATATAATACGTACGTTGTACCTGCGTAGTGACCAGGTAATGCTGTTGGAATATCTGTTTCTGCCGCATTCAAATCACCAAACTGGAATCTGTTAATAAAGTCACCGTCATTCATCGAATAATTACTTAAATCAGCAATATACGCTGACATGCCTGCTTGATCTGCATAAGCACAGATATCCACTAGCGTAAGTAAAATATTAGAGTAAGTTCCTGCGTTATAGGCTGCATTTAATATCTGATCGATTGGAAATAAACCTTCATTTAAATTAATTTTACATTCATTCCAAGTTTGTTGTGGGCCATAACTGGTACTATTATTAACTTCAATACGGTTCAAATCATTGTAATGAAAATAAGTTGCCGCAATTGCGCCAAAATAAATACTATCTAGTGACTGTGGCCCTTGCGAAGCAGTTTGTGCACCACTGTCTTGGTCGTATATAGTAAAGCCTAAAGAGCCTTGTAATACTTTATAATTAATTAATCCTTTGGAACCATTAATACCCACATCTGGTAGACGCTTAGAATAGTCATTCAATTGATAAGGACCACCTTGCCCAGGATTTAATAAGCTATCCTGGCTATTACCCGTATTAATATAGTCACCACCTGGGTAATCCTTGGTCGAAATATTTTCTTGTAATAACTGCGCAAATAAAGAACCAACTAAATAATCCTTATTATTTTCAAATCGATTTGGATAATCTTCGCTGATCATATATTCCAACATTACACCCGCAACAATATTAGGTAAAATCAGTTTGGTATATTTAGCATCGGTCAAATCTAATTTTTCCATTGTTGAAGAATTTTCAGTGACAGGAAAAGTAGTATGATACCTTAATAATCCTGCATTCTCAGATGAATCATTTGATCCTGTATCCCCATCTGATCCTGAGTCACCCGATCCATTATCATCGTTATTGGAATCATCTGAAGAACCAGAATCTCCAGAACTAACTAAGGTCCACGCATTTTCCCAGTACAAACCTGAACCAGGTGCATACGCCCAAGCAACATCACTACACCAAGCGGTATATGGCCATGCTTTACATTCATACGTGCCACCGTCAGAAGCGACCACTTCATCGCCAGCATTATATTGTGTACCAGTGACATAGTTAGAGGCTGAAAAACCTATAGATGTCATTGATAAACCCAGTATAAGTGTTATTGTTTTAATTTTCATGTGAATCCCAAATTAGTTATTTCAACCAAATTATTTCTTATATTTTATATAATAATATTAGTAATTTTAAATATGGAAAACCACCCCATTATGTGTATAAAACAAACAATTAGATAAAGCATGAAGCAATGTAAGATATTTCATTATCCTGATTGAGAAATTTAGGAGATAGTCTGAATAAACCTATTTATGGGGATAATAGATTAATCTTCCGTATTTATTTTTTTGAAACCGTTAGTGCCGACCAAGCTTGAGAAGTCGGCATGACTTCAAGTGAATTAATATTAATATGGGATGACAAAGAAGTTGTAAAGAAAATTATATCTGCAATATCTTTAGCAATCAGTGGGTTAGCACCATCATATAGGCTATTGGCTTTTTGTATATCGCCTTTAAAACGTACTTCTGCATAACCAGTGTGTGCTAAACCAGGCTCAATATTACTAACCCTAATATCCTTACCAATTAAATCTGCTCTAAGGCATCGCGAAAACTGCTGTACAAATGCCTTGGTAGCACAATATATATTTCCACCTGGATAGGGCCAACTACCCGCAATAGAACCAATATTAATAATATGCCCTGAATCATTCTTAACCATAATGGGTAAAATCATTCGGGTAAAATTCACTAATCCATTAATATTTGTTTGGATCATTTGATCATTGTCTTCAGGCAGCGTTTCTTCAAAAGAGCCTAAACCTAAAGCCAAGCCAGCATTATTAATTAAAATCCCAATCTTACTAAATGATTTGGGTATGGTTTCTAAAAAAGTTGATATTTGATTGGGTTTAGAAACATCCACTTGTGAAAGATAAATTGGGTAATCAGGATTAAGCTCTAATCGCAACGCTTCGAGTTTATCGATTCGACGTGCTACCAACACAACTGGATAACCATTTTCATTATATTTTTTTGCGCAAGCTGCACCAAAACCTGAGCTAGCACCTGTAATTAATACGATTGGCTTAGACATAAAAAACCATAAGACTTAAATAATAATTACAAGTATAACGAAATTTAATTCTAAATTTAGGTCAGAATGAAGAAATTATTATGCAGAATAATCATATAAATGCGCAATATCTTTAACAGGTAAATCTAATACCTGTGCCACCGAATTTAATGGCATCCCTTCTTGAATCATCACATAAGGGACTGGAATTAAATAAACTAAACAGATTGCGCAGAATATTTTTTCAGGATCAAGGCATTTAAATTAAGACATAGCAAGCCTATGGCGTATTTAAATAACGTAGAGCCTGGGAAAATAGGCAAGAAAGTATTTAGTTTATTTAATGACGGTTCCTCTTAAGCCTCTTTAATTTTTTCTTCTGCTTTCATCGGGTTAGTTGTTATGTCTGTCATATTCACGCCCAATTATGCTTTTAATTCAGAATGTATACCCAAAATACGATAGGCTTCTGCTAAAGGTACCCCAACACTTAATAAAGATTGTAAAACATTTAGTGTTGATCTTTTTATCTTATCTTTAGTCATTTTTCACTCCTCCAATAATTTATATAATTACGCCGCTATTTTTTCTTGATGAAACACAACATTACTTATTACTTCAGTTAAATCAACTGGCTGAACATTTTTATATTGTTTTACTAACTTATGTTTCTTGAATAATGTATTTCTATATAAACTGACTGTGAAACCATTCGCCCCAACCTTAATATGAAAAATAGTCTGTTTTGTATCTTTCAGCGCGCTAAATTCCAAGCTATTTTCATCAACCTGGATGTTATTGACACCCCAATACCAGAACTCATCTTTTGAATTTAGATAACTCAAAATATAACGACCATCTATCATAGTATCCTCCTTTGCTAGTAGCACATTGAACAGTATAGCTGTTTATATTTAATTCAGTCAAAACAGGTTATCTACTTGATTTATATATAAAATATATTTTTACAGCTATTATTTGTATTAACTTTCAACAAGTTATTTTTACTTAAAAAAACTACAATACTCTTCTTGCATTATGAACATTATCCGCTCAAACCTGATATACCTGGCTTTGCAAAATTAATTAAAATGTTCAGTTGCAACAAAATTTGTTTATTACTTAAATATCCTGGGGTCGAATCTTGCACCAGTGTAAATTGCAAATATATTGACCCGCTCTGCTGGATAAATCATATCTTTGTATGCTTGATTATAAGAACGCAAGGTAATGGTATTGTCACTGTTATAATGAAATTCTTTTAGTGTTGCTTCTCCCTCATCAATAATCGCTGCAACAACACTACCAGGCCTTGCTAATTGCTGTTTTTTCATTAACACATAATCCCCATCAACAATCCCCATATCTTGCATTGAGTCTCCAGATACTTCAAAAAAGAATTGATCTGGCGCATCAAGCATACTCTTTAAATCGATACGTCTTAGGACTTCACAAGCCTCTAACGGCAAACCTGCTGCTATTTTTCCTACCAGCGGTAAACAATATTGCTCACCTTCTTCTGCTAATTGAATCGCTTTATTTTTACCTTCTGGTTTCTTTAAATAGCCTTTATCTTGCAAACCTTTTACAAATCGCATCACACTGGCACGATTACTATAATTTAGTGCCTGTGAAATGATTTCTAAGGTAGGTGAATAGCCTTTATTATGAATATAGTCTTCAACAACTTCTAAAACGCGTTTTTCTTTCTCTGTTAGCATTATGTTTCTCTATTGTTGTTTATTTAACCATAATGTTAGCGATATGTTTTCATTTATGCAAACAAAATGTTAACATTTTATGAATTATTTTTGATTAACCAATCTGGTGATCTA
>CAJXRW010000082.1 GCA_913060525.1 uncultured Gammaproteobacteria bacterium | reverse complement strand
AGATTTCTGCCTGTCTCGTGGGCTCGGAGATGTGTATAAGAGACAGCTATAATATTAATGGTTAATGAATAACAAATCTAACCTCATACTTTGATATATAAATAATAGGAAAATATCAGACTAAGGCATTAAATAATAGCCGTTAACCTGTGTTTTGTTCTGCGTTAAAGGAAATAGGTAACGATCAGATTAGGTTGTTACTACAGATTAGCGTATGCAATTGTTCTCTTTTAAGCAGATTGTAAAAACAAGGTTCACACAGGGACAGAGTGATTTTACTCATATCTAAACTATTGCCATATTCATCTTCAGCGCTATATCCAAATGTGTGTTTGATTTCTACGTACTCTAGATTGGATTCAAATATTTTTTTGCATGCATCACATTGAAATCCTGTAATTTCATCCACAACTGTTTTTTCTTTAATTGTTGTCATAGATATACCCTGATATATGATCTGAAAAATAAGCTTTATGCATTATTGGTGTTATGACACTTATCAGGTATTTTATCATATAAATAGAAGTTAAAAAATGACACTTCTGATGATAAGCTATCAAGGGAGCTGTTATGTATTACGGCTGTATTATTGAATCAGCGCAAAAACTCTGTGATGATTTTTTATACGCAGCATTTAAATGAGGGGTTCAGGCCATGGTGAGAGGCAAGTGTTTTCTTAAAAAATCCAGATCACTGAGGAAAAAGTATCGGCAAAATCTTAAAAATAAGATTGTTCAAGCCTATATAACTAAGGGAAGACTATTTACGACTCATCACTATGTGACACCTAATGGTTGGTGGATTGATATTTGGTTTTTAGGTAAAGATAAAGCAACACATTATTCTTGTGCTTTACATACGAGCAGAATGGAAATTCAGTATGAGGCATCTAGACTGGCCTCAGAAGAGGCTGAAATAATCAAACCTTATGATTTTGAACTTGAAGGAATAGAGTTTGGTAAAAAAGATCCAAAAACTGGATATTACACAGCAAATTTTAAAAGCCCGGAATTTGAAGAGTTTGGGGGAATATCAAGAAATGATTGGTTAAGAAAACGTGAAGAAGAATTAGAAAGTCAGGTAGAAGTGCGGGAACACATTAAAATAGCTAAGAACTATCTTTATGGAATTGGGCTTCATGCCAGTTTGAATGCTCCAAGAATCGACTCTGACTTTATTAATAATTTCATTATAAATTTTATACGAAATGAGGAAGTTGAGTATTTAGGTACAGATTTAATTACACTTGAAACGGTATTTGCGCCTCCAAAAATGCCTAAATTTGAAAATCAAAAAGATGAGCAGCAATATCTTATTGATAATGACACTTGTGCAATAGAGCCAATTCCTGATGACATTCTTGAAATCTATGGCTTACTAAAATATAAAATAAAGTAAACTTCCTATTTAAATTGTATAAATGTAAATATATTTTGATTGGGATGAATAAATGAAACTCACCCTGAACAAATTGAATTGCATTTATGATCTTCTTGGACCGGAAAATTTAAGAATAATAAGCTACATCAAATGAGCTGCTGCCTTTAAAAGACTCATTCATGAATAAGAACAGAAAATTAACTACGTCGTAATTTTGTCATTATTCATTTAGGCATTTTGTAAATGAAAGCTCCAAAGGCCAGCAGATAATAAATGAAATAGGTCATCAAGGTTCTCACGCTTATTTCTATAAATATCAGCTGCAGCTTTATATCTTCTACAGCCACCAATAGCATGTTCAACCACAATACGGAAAGTGCTAATTATTTTATTATTTGCCTTCTGTTCATCACGCAATATTTGTCCTTTCCGTCTTTTTTGTGGAATTTTAGTATTACAATGCTGGTGATGTAATCCAACAAACCCTGTATCAGCCCAAATAGTAATATCGGGTGGTAGACTTTCAATAAATTGAGACTTATCTAATAATTTCTTATCATGTCTCCTACCTGAATGAGTTGGCGATAAAAATAAAATCTGTCTTTTATCATCGCAACAAATAAATATTAAGTATAATATTTGGCAAATATAATTGTTTTTTTGCCAAAAAATAATATAGGTAATTATGTGCAATCCATTGAAAACAAGATAGTTTCTAGAATATATGGGCATGGTAGGGGTTATGTATTTTCTTCGAGTAACTTTATAAAAGACTTTCCAAGAAAAAGCATAGATTTGGCGCTTTCTAACTTATCTAGAAGAAATATAATCCGCAGGATAGGTAGAGGCCTTTACGAATACCCCAAATATAGTAAATTTTTACAACAAAATTTGAGTCCAGATATTGAGGTCGTGGCCCAAGCAATAGCACGTAAATTTAATTGGAAAATTGAAGTCAGTGGGAATACAGCACTAAATCTTCTTGGGTTATCAACTCAAATGGTTGGTAAATATGTGTACCTAACCAACGGTGAAAATAGAATCTATGGGATATACCCGAATGTAACGATAGAATTTAAAAAGTCGGCTTTGAGAAATATTGGTTTTAAATATTATGAAAGCATACTGCTTGTGCAGGCTTTAAAAGCTTTAGGTAAAGAACACGTAACAGCAGAAGTCATTTATAAGCTACGTGAATCGATAGATAGCACTATGTACAATAAAATCTTAAAAGATACTAAAACAGCCACTAATTGGATTTTCGATATCATAAAACAAATCTGTAGAGATTAAGTTCTAAAAGGAAAAACTTGCATGATGGTGTTGATTTGTGCAGTTGGTTTGAAATAAGCCGCTTTGAGAATTTAATATATAATGAGAGAATGTTTTACTGGCACCGTCAAGTTAACTTAAATGCTGCATAGATTTATCAATTTGTTAGAATGATTTGATTTTGTTATGAGTCTATCTGCTAAGCCTAAACGTCATCGTTATCCATGAGAAATCATCAATTATGCTGTCTGGTGAGTATTCGCATTAATGTGAACAACGATTCGCATGCATCGTGAACAGTTCACTGGTCTTACGCACCGAGCTGTGAAAAATCTTAAATTTTGAACATTACGATGCCATTTTGTATTCCATTTTTATCTCTTTGTATTTTTCATAACTTGCCTGACTTGCAGAGATAAATAATTTTCTCTTAATTGCATAGTGATTTGTTTCTGATGCCACTTTTAAGTTGCTCTAAATTTGAATACGCCAGTAATGATAAACACAAATGATTTAATTGTGTTTTTTGAACTTTAGTTGGTGACTTGCAAACACTCGTATTTTGCTTAATTGAACGATGATATGCTTCAATTTTCCATCTTCTTTGATAGATTGTATAAATATGATCACCCGACAGATTAAGATCATTGGTTACCAAATAAAGTTCACCTGTACTAGCGTCCCCGTTTTTGAAGACTTTATGGGTGATCACAACCGGAAATGGTATATCTTTTAAATATACTTTTCTACTCTGGTTATCATTCAATTCCAATTTTCTTAAGTTAACGTAGTTTTCACTCTTGGAAGATTTTCGATCAACTGAAACAAGTCGATTGCTGGACAGAGCAAGTACAAACTTTATCTTCTCTTTGGCAAAGAAGCGTAAATTATCTTTTGAGGCAAACCAGGTGTCACCAGTTAAGTGAGAGAACTGAATGCCATTTAATTTAACCTGTTTGACTAATTTTCTTGCTAACTCATTAATACTATAGCGTGATTTCCGAGCGAACTTTTCCTGACCATTTTTATCTTTTTTAATACAAAATAAATCTTTGGTTAATACTTCATATCCAATAGGAATGGTGACATCCTCATATTCAATGAGTGCCGTTAATAAATTGATTCCTTTAACTACTTTACCCACTCCGTGGTCATAGTGATAATTAATAATTTCATTAGCTGCGCTATGAGGTTTGTGTAAAATACTATTATCCAGCGAGAGAACACCGTTAGAATTTTGATGTTTGCGAATAAAGGATTTATTCTGTTCCCACAAGAATTGAGAATCAAAATTACTACGAGACAATAAACGGCTAAAGCTATCATGTGATATCGTATTATCGAGCAAGTCTGAACAAGCAGTAGCTGATGCTTTATCAGTCTGTACAATTAAAAAGTCAGTATAAATATCTCTTAATTCTGATACTGTCATTACTTCATATAAAACAGTTAGTTATTTTGATTTAGGTGTAGCAGATGACACTATGTTTTCAATACCTGTGCGTAAGACCAGTTATATAGACAAGAACAAATCTGGAATCAGTTAGAAGTATCCATCCCTAGAAATAGTATGGTCAGATGGGTATTAACCTTAGGTGAATTAGCCAGCCCAGTGGTTGAAGAGTTACTGGAACAAATTAAGTCCCAGAAGTATCTGCATGTTGATGAAACAATACTAACTGTTATCAATGATAAAAACAAGAAACCAGAGAAGGCTTCTCATACTGCTTATATGTGGGTATACACTAATAATGAAGGGGTTGTCTTTGACTATCAAAGTTCTAGAGAAGGCATTCATGCCTATCGACATTTAGAAGATTATTCTGGTTATGTTCAATCGGATGCATATAGTGGGTATGATCAACTATTTCAAAACTCAACAGATCGAATATCAGTTGGTTGTTGGGCGCATGCCAGACGAAAGTTTACCGATATCCTTAAGTCCTTAGGCAAGAAAAAGAAAAACAGTCATGCTGAACAGATTGTTAAGATCATTGGCAAGCTTTATAAAATTGAATCGTATTGTATAGAAGAACAATATACTGATGATCAACGTAAACAATATCGACAGGAACATTCTGAACCTATTCTGACAGAGCTAAAAACCTATCTGGACAACCTCTACCCTAAAACCCCACCACAAGGGCTATTAGGCAAGGCGATTGCCTATTCACGGAATAATTGGCCGCAGTTAACTCGTTATCTGGAGGATGGTTGTATTCCTATTGATAACAATAGCGTAGAAAGAAAAATAAGACCTTTTACTATTGGGCGAAATAATTGGATGTTTTGCCAAAATAGTAATGGTGCAAAGGCTAGTGCTAACTTATACAGCCTCATTGAGTCTGCCAAGCTTTATGACCTTAAAATATTTGACTATCTCAACTATGTCTTTGAAAGATTGCCTCGGGCAAAAACAGCAAAAGATTACGAAGCTCTTACCCCTAAATATTGTCATCACCTATTACCTAAAATTAAATCTAAATCGTAGCTTTAGGATATCAGCTAAAAATTTAAGGCGGTAGATGTAGTTTCTGGAGCGTTTACATATCTCCACCTGTTTTTGGAGAATCTTCTTCACTTAAAGAGCCGTGTCGTGACGGACAACCATTAGGATTGCCGCACACAATTTCTGATTCAGACTTTTCAGACTGAAGGTTACCCCCTCCATTATTAACCGTTATATTTGGATTATTATGCGCTGTTCCAGCAATCAATGAGGAACTAATAATTAATAATAATAAACTTGCTAATACATGTTTTGCTGAACTGTTTAATGCTTTTTTCATAGCTATCTCCTCTAGTTTAGGTTATTTATTGTTCAATTATAAGGCTATCTGAATCAGCTTGAAAATACTATTAGAATCTATCTAACTCTACTTTAATATATAATTAATACAGGCAAGGGTCACCATTCCTACGGGAATAACTATAAGGCGAAAATTACTTGGACAGGTGGCTCGAAACAGTCCCTATATTCACAACCATAAGTATATCAACTGAACATAGTTAGGCTTCATGGGTGGTCAGGAAATTTTTATTAGAGCGCCAAGATCATTAGAATATTTAATTTAAAATTAAAGTAGGTTTAATATAAAAGTAATGGCAGTTATTTTTAAAATTAACTAGTGTTATGGTATGTTATTTCATCAAATGCAAGTTTATATTTGATGGCGTAATTATAGTTTAATTACCACTGCTAGAGGAGTTAGGTATTATGAAAAAGCTAAAAACATTAATCATAAGCGCTTCATTGATCATTGCTTGTGAAAGTTCTATTGGTTACAGTACCACCTACCATTGGTACTGTAGTGGGGAGGGGGGTAGCTCTTTTCCATGTAACACAAATATTGGTGGGGATGTAGGGCAGGCCTACTTTGTGAATAGTACTGATCTTACTTCTGGGCGCGAAAATAATTATTACATTGCCTGCAGCAGTAATTCCACCAACATGCCCTATTCCGTTTCTTTATCCACAGGAAGTACTGCTCTTCAAGTATATAATGTGCAGCCAGGGAGTGGTAAATTTCAGTTTTCTGTTTTGAACAATTCCAATAAGCACTCAAACAGCTTTAGCATTGTATCAGTTGACTGTACGCAACCAGCAGAAAATGGTCGTCCAAAGGTGACTACTGCGGGTTTCGGTTTGGTTGAAGGTTTCTAAATTTATACCATCGATGAGTTTATTTGTTTGTAACCGAGCCAAGAACGACATCTACCGCTTTAAATTTTTAGCTGATATCCTAAAGCTACGATTTAGATTTAATTTTAGGTAACAGGTGATGACAGTACTTAGGAGTCAGCTGCTCATAATCTTTTGGAGATTGAGCCCGAGGCAATCTTTCAAAGACATATTTGAGGTAGTCAAATATTTTAAGCTCATAAAACTTGGCAGACTCAATGAGACTATATAAGTTAGCACTGGCCTTTGCACCGTTACTATTTTGGCAAAACATCCAATTATTTCACCCAATGCTAAAAGGTCTTATTTTTCTTTCTACACTTTTGTTATCAATAGGAATACAACGATCCTCCAGATAACGGGTTAACTGTGGCCAATTATTTTTTGTATAGGCAATCGCCTTGCCTAATTAGTAAAGTCTTGGGAAACTTTATAAAATTGAATCGTATTGTACAGAAGAACAATATACCGATGATCAGCGTCAGCGCTATCGACAGGAACATTCCGAACCTATTTTGTGATAGAGCTAAAAGCCTATTTGGACAACCTCTACCCTAAAACACCACCACAAGGGTAATTCTAGCCATTCTTCTCGAGTGTAATTTTGACTCATTATAATTCACCATATTATTTAATACGGATATTAGTATGATGCCCAGGATATAGATTTAGTAAATGTCGTTGATGGCTCGGTTACAATGGGTCGCCGTACTGTCTAACGGCAGCTCGCGGCTACAACATATAATGGTCTCTTGGTAATTTATTTATTAGATTACCAAATGATTGAAATTCTTATACATCAAGCCTGGATGGTGGTCTTTTGCATATCTCTTAACAGCCAGGTTGTGTGCCAAACGCCGAAGCAGAACTGAAACCATCGTGTTGTAATACGTTATTATAATTATTATTATTACCAGTGCAGGTTATGGTATTTATATTGAAACCAGTATTACCTGAGAGCGGGTCTGTATTTGTCACGTTAAATTTTATTCCTCCTGTCTCACCGGCATTACCACAATAATGAACTTCGTCTACTGCCAAAATATTATGTGAGGTGTTAATGTCAGCACTGTTTGGTTGGTCGCAATCATTGTGGCTATCTGCACAACAAAGCTCATATGTATTTGTAGATAGTGGCTCAAGTTTTGTATCATTTACCATTGGTTCACTATCTGATCCACAGGTAGTCTCTTCATTACCAGTACCTGTCCAATTGCAAGTTATGACGTAGGTCTTAGCTGTAGCAGAAATAGATAGTCCCGCTAAAAGAGCTGTACAAAGAACTAATTTTTTAAAATTTAATCCATTATTATGTTGTTTGTTGTTTGTTGTTTGTTGTTGATAAAGTATTTTCATTGCTATCTCCTTTCATTAGATTGTTTTATGTTCAGCTATAAGAATAGCTAAGTAATGGTGGCATTGTTATTATTTTTTATTTAATCCTAACTTAACCTTAAATTAAGATAAGAGTGGTGGTGCTTGTTTAATTATACAGAATGATTAGCCATTAATGTCCAAAAAATAATTAAGCGTAAAATTAGATTATCTATCAGGGTAACCAAAATATATAAACTTAATTATTAGTTAAAACTAATTTAAAACAACGGTAACCGAGCCAGGAACGACATCTACCGCTTTAAATTTTTAGCTGATATCCTAAAGCTAAGATTTAGATTTAATTTTAGGTAACAGATGATGACAGTACTTAGGAGTCAGCTGCTCATAATCTTTTGGAGATTGAGCCCGAG
>CAJXRW010000081.1 GCA_913060525.1 uncultured Gammaproteobacteria bacterium | reverse complement strand
CGAGATTTCTGCCTGTCTCGTGGGCTCGGAGATGTGTATAAGAGACAGCTTAATAATGGTTTTTTCACGATGTCATAAACTCCTAATTTTATAGTGCAAACATATATGCAGGAATTGTAAAAACTAGTCCAATGGCTGTATCTTGATTATTACCTTCATATATTTCAGATTGATGAATAACTTCTTTAGCTGCTTTTTCTTTGAGTATGGTTTCTCCAAGCAAAGCATATCCAATAACTTGCAAAGTTTCGGAAATATATGATGCCAATTTGTTTGTTGCCATAACACTTTCGGTGCTACTTTCTTTGTCACCATTTTTATTTGCTACAATGTCAAAGCCTAATTGCAAAGTTCCCGTTAATTCATAATGTTTTTTGGTTGAATTTATGTTCTGTCTACTTGAATGAGAAATTGATCCCATAATATGAAAACCTTGCCCAGATAATAATGGCTCATATTTTTCAATGGATAACTTAAATTTCCCCAGCTCACACTCAAAATTAATCTTAGGTGCAGCCGTCTCAACATCAAAATTATCAACATGTATACTGGCAACCCAGTTACCTATTTTTTCTTTTACTTCTAATGAAAAGTTCTTTTTATAATCTGCTGTTAATTGAGCTTGTTGTAATTCAGATGATTTATCAATAATCACAATATCACCTTCAAGAGTAACTGTTCCTGTTGTCCAATAACCATTAACATATTTCGGTACAATAGGTGTGCTTATATCTGGAAATTTCAGCTTAATCGCTGGATAACCTTCAATTAACCCCACTTCACCCGTATTTAGCTGTCTAACAACATCTGTGGCTTTTCTTTCCTGTAACGTTTGCGGTTTAAAATAAACCGCATCCTGTTTCTGATTTGGATCAGTCTCTCTAGGCAAGCCCATGGTTTCACCATTCAGGAAAGCATACGCATTATGTAATCGTTCATAATGCTCTGTTTGGTAGTCCTTGCTAAATTGCTGAAAATAAAGTGGTGAAGTGCCTGTATGCCATATTTTGTCAATTGAATTGGCAGCATCTTGTATGCTGTATTGATCAATCGGTTGATACTGTTCTAACATTTCCAAATATGCTTTTTGACTGGACAACCAACTCAACAACCTTAACCCTGTTTGCATCATTTGATACTTTAAGGCACTCGGTTCTGTATAAGTGCTTAAGTCAGTATTAATAACAAGGTAAAGTAACTTGCCAATGATATCTGGCGTTAAGCCAATCCAATATGGATCGGATAAGTTATCAATACTGCCCAATATATCTGTAACTGATACCGTTTGATTTTTATCATCAATTAATGCTTTTAATTTACTTTGAGCTTTCATATCAGGAATAGCTTGTGTGCTCGGCTCAATTAATACCGTATATAAAAAACGTCTTTGATAAATTTGCCAGTTATCATTTGAAATAAAAGGTTTTGCACCAAACTCGACATTTGCCTGTACAAAAGTCTGTTGATAATACATAAATTGAACAAATCCAGTAAACGTCTTTGCCGTCACCACAAACGGCATCATGTTCCCACTACGTTGTAGTTGATCACCTTTCTGTAGAGTTTCGTACAACCAGGCATCATTCATGGCGATATGAAATTGATTGTCTTGATAGATGACTTTAAACGTCTGTGGCACATCTTGAGGTAATTGTGTTGAACCACCTGCTTCGGCAATATGCAGAAAGGCAAAGTCTGTTTCCTCACTGAATTCAGATGGGCGATCTAACAGCCAGCCTAAATAGCCCATTATTTTATTACCAAATGGAACAGAGGTTAATGAATCTGCTTTTGATTGGGTTTCAAGATACGGATAGGTGATGTTTTCATTATCGGATTTTTCTTCTTGCGCTTGATAAGTAAAACTATCTGATAGCAATAAACTTGCACCCGCAAAGCCTTCTAATTCAAACTTTAACTCAGCAACAAACACCCCATTGGCAACATCTTGACCTTGTATCTGCATTAAGTTGCCGTGGGTATTGGGGAAATAACCTTCTATGACGGCTTTACCTTGTGCGTAATCTGCCTGGATTTCATGCTGATGCGTTAGTGGGAACAATACTGGTTCATTATCAAAACCTGACTGATCTGTTATGCTCATGGCATAGCGCATGATTGTCGCTTCTGGTGCGGTTGAATAATTTGTCGAATCTAAAATACTTTGTTGAGAATGTAGACCAATCAATTTTCTAAAACGCTGATAGGCTGAATTACCTGGTTCTGCTAACACGTTTTCAACTATTTCATCTTGATGTTGACCCGCAATCGTTTGCGTCATGCTTTCAAAATCAATGGTTTGCTTATCATCGTCCATGGGCACGGAAGAAGCAGGAGATTGATAGTCTTGAAACTTCGCCCAAGCGCTTTGATCCATATAACTGACATGCATGGTGCCAAAGTGAATCAGCTCAACTAACTGACTAGCACTGGTAAAGGCTTGGCTGGATGTTAATTCCTCTTGGATATTCTGGAATGCTCTTGATGCTTGACGGGTATTTCTCGCTTTGGTTAGTTTTTCTCGTTGACTGATGAGTGGAATGGATAGAGACAGTTGTGTTTGTCCTTTAACGTCATCTAACGTATAAAAGTTTTGAGACTTAGGTTCAAAGATAATATCAGCGACCTGATAAACTCCTTTATGATCCCATTTAATCTCATCATATTCATACTGATTATTGGTTAACTGCTGGTTGAGCTTACGTAAGGCATTTGGTGGACTAGCGGCAGGCATAAAATTAATCGCCGAAGAAGAGATTGCTTTATATTTATCCGTTTTAACAATAAGTGAACCTTGTTTTAAAATTCCCGATGTTGCTACCCCACCAACCTTTTTACCTTTAGCATAGGTTTTATCCCCTGCTACATTATAGGTTGTGGTATTAAAGGTGATATTCTCTGTTGTTTCATAAGTTTCATTCTGTGGTGTTTGCGATCGATAACTGGTGTAAGAATGAATTTCGTGGGTTTTACCAACAAACGTTTCAGACATATTGTCCGCTTTCATTTTAATATCGTGCTGACTCGTTTTTTCAGATATTGACTGACCTTGATACGTTTTATCTACAATTGGAGAACGCTGCTCAATGGTAGTGGTTGATCCTGCTTTATGTGTTTGGGTTAAATCACTCTCCGTGCTGATTTCAGTGGTGTCTTTCGCTGCCTTTAAATTTTCGATATGGTCTTCTTCATAACGCACTTGATTATGCGTATGTTCGGTAGAAACATTTTCAACATTTTTTCCAGACAAGGATTGATCATACTTGCTTTGCTTTTTTTGTAGCTTATCGCTGGATTGATCTTCCTGTTGATCCAGTACAAATTTAGCCATTAAATTTTCCTTATCTATTTTCTTTCTACTTATAATTAAACCTATTTAGCAACTAACTGGTAATTGACGCCTCACTACGCTTAGCATGAACTCGAATTACCCCTTTATATTGACACTGTGTTAATTGGCTGTCTTTAAACTCAACACCCATCATATTGCAATGACTGAGGTTTATTTTATGGAAAGTACAATTAATCAATTGTAAGTTCACCATGCTATTCGATTGTGCATCACTTTCTAGCCATTCACATTGGCGCATATGCGTATAAGTGAAATCATTCTTAAACCACTTACCACCTTGAATTTTAACTTTGCTCATTTCTAAACGTGCCAACTGATTGGTATTGGCTTCAACCTCTTCAAATGCACAGCTTTCAATGGTTGGGTTATCACCAGAAACACCACATTCTTTTAATGCCAAATGCTGGAATTGGCATTTAATTAAAGGAGAATTATTAATGGTTACCTGGCTCCATAAACCTTGCTGAAACTTATTTTCAATCAATTCTGTCGTCATAAAATGGGTGCGAATAAAAGAAGTATTTTCAAATTGATTTTTTATCAGTTCAGAATCAGAAATAATGCCTTCATCAAATTCACATTCTTTAAACTGACAGTTTTGGAATAGTCCTTTTGATACAGACAAATTGGTAAAGCTGCAGTTTTGAAAAATACAATCTTCAAATTCAGCTCCATTAGCAGAATTATCGATAAACTGACTGCCTTGAAACTGGCACTTCTTGAATTTAGCCTTAGCCAAATTGGTACGTTCTAATTTTACATTATCAAACTCACACTCGTGAAACGCTGATAGTGCAAATGTGGAATAACTTAAATCAGACTGGCTAAATTTAATTTTTTTGTGCGTACCTAAAGATAGATCAATAGCCTGACAGTTCTGGTTTTGTATTTGAATATTATCTAAATTAACGCTATTGAAGTGGTAATAGTTTAAGCCATCTGATTTGGCAACTTTATTGATTTGTTGCATTATCGCTTCAGAGGCTTTTTCAGTTACCTTACCGTGAGGACTTGGATTAACGAGCTGCAGTTGAGATAAATAGTTCTGTTGTGAAAGTTCGGAATCAAATTCTTGTGGTTGGATGTAAGCGAATGCATTTGTTTCATCAATTGTCTCAACGGGAAAGTCTTTATCTAAAGCCTCAAGTTGCTGCATATCTTTAGCGTGATCACCAGGTGAATCCAGTCCCTGATCTGTCATTGCTTGTGGTATATCCTGCGCCATAGTTATATCAATTTAAAATATTAAGAAAAGTATAGCAGATCAAATTCATGACGATAATGAGATTAGAGCAAAACCAAGTTAGCAGGGAAACACATCAGGCAATGCCTTGCCAATATACTTCACTTCAATTATTAGGGTAACTTTCAAAGTCACCCCTATAAAAAGTGATTCTACCTTCATCTATAAACCTATCTTATTGTTATACCTTTATCAAAAATCTCACTTAGCAAATCAAACTCCACTAGCTGAAATTATTTTTCCTCAGAACAGTGAAAAAGATAGAGCATTATTCATAGATGCTATGACTGTATTGTCAAATGTTATCAAATCAACAGGCGAACTTAGTCTGGTTACCGATGGAGAGCGTCGATATAGTAAATATTTATTCCAAATATGTTATGATTTTATCAAAGATAGTAAGCCTGGTAGACCTAAAAAAGCTCTCCCAGAAAACCTCCGTGTTAGATTGAAAAATAAAGGCTCCCAGGCTCATAAACGTGGACCTAAAAAGCAAAAATTAAAGAAGGGTTACAGCGGACGTTAGATTTGTATTGGGTTGTGCATAATTTTGCTAGAAAGCATTTCACTACTAAAGAAGTTCCAGCTGTAAGTTTGGGTGTTTTGGATGAAAGAATGAGCTTAAGTGACTTGATGTTGAATGTTAGATTGGCTTTTTGAGAATAGATAGGGGAATTAATCATACTGAAACAGTGCCAATTAACTTCATTTTGACATAATTGCTAAATGTAGTAAATTTCAGCTATAGTGTGTTGATATGACCAAATCAACTCGTGGCGCCCAAATATCAATTAATCAGAAAATATTGGCTGAATGTTTAGTTTTAGATGGCTTAGTTAAAGAAAATTGTTGGCATATTAAACCTGCTGATATTAGAGAGATAGGCGAGTCACCAGAAAAAGCAATTCAATTGGATGGTGAATTTTACAGGCAGTTGAATGCTTGGGCTCATACTCATGAACTGACACTAAATGCAATGTTGCAGTATGCCTGGCATAAAGCTCTCAGCGCTTATAGTAACGAACTAACCACGGTGGTTGGTGTGGCAGTATTGATTCCTCATGCACCTACTCATGAAATGGAAGAGTCAGTAAGATTTTATCTTAATACAGTGCCATTGACTTTTGAACATCAGGCAGCAGAGCGTATACTTGATGCACTTCAGGCGATACAAAGCGATATAGATGAGGCAAATGGCCTCAAGAATATCGACTTAGAAAGGTTGCAGCAAGATGGAGAGCGGCTTTTTAATAGCGTTTTTGTTTTTGAAAATGCCCCAATGCGAATGCGCCGTAAAAACGACAATTTCTACTTTCAAAATAACCAGGAATCTGAGGAGTTGAATTATCCATTGGAGGTCATTGCCAGTGAGTATGAGTGCAGTATTACATTGACATTAAAATATGCTGGTGAGTTATTTGAGCCAAGTCGCATTGAATCGCTACTCGTTTTAGTAGAGCAGTTGCTACAACAATTAGTCTCGTTAGCACCCGAAACGTACACCAGTCATTTGGATTTACTACCAGCAACGCAACAAGACTTTTTAAGACGATGCAATATGACCAGTTGTGATTATCCGAAAGCATTGACCTTACAGACACAATTTGAAAATCAGGTTGAAAAAACACCTAACAACACAGCCTTGATAGCAGAGGGTGGAGTTACATTAAGTTATCGAGAGTTGAATCAGTTATCGAATCGCTTGGGACATTACTTGCGGAAGCAATATGTTATAGAGGCGGATGATCGTATAGGGATTTGTTGTGATCGTAGCGAACACTTGTTAATTGGTGTGTTAGGGGCTTTAAAGGCAGGCGCTGCTTATATCCCTTTAGATGCGAGCCACCCAGACAAACGCTTGATGTATTTATTATCAGATATCGATGCAAAGGTTGTATTAACGAATAAGCGTTATGCTGATAGGTTAAAGGCGCTGCTATCCATGACACAGCTGAAGACGGCAATATTATCATTGGATGAAGAGGTGCTGGAATCCATGTTGTTATTGGAGTCAGCTGATAATCCTGAGTTAGTTAATAGTAGTCGCGATTTAGCCTACATCATTTACACCAGTGGTACGACTGGGAAACCGAAAGGGGTGATGATAGAGCATCGAGGGCTTACAAATCGATGTTATTGGCAGTATCAACAATTTCCTTATCAAGTCAATGAAGTATGTTGTTGTAGAATTTCGTTAAATTTTGTTGATCATGCTGCAGAAATTTTCGCACCGTTGTTGGCTGGTAGAACATTAGTATTGATGGGAGCTTATGTATTGCCATCACAGCTCGATTTATCTCAACTTGTTACCAAAATAAAAGAGCACAAGATAACACGGTTAGTTGTTGTGCCAAGTTTATTGGGTCTTCTGTTAGATTGGCCGGATGAAACGATGTTATCAACACTGCGTTATTGTTTTTGCAGTGGCGAGATATTAAGTGCGGCTTTGGTTAAAAAATGTAAAGCGCATTTTCCCCAGTTGACATTGATCAATATTTATGGGGCTTCAGAAGTTAATGCTGATGTTTCATACAGCATTGTAAGTGGATCGGATC
Organism: uncultured Gammaproteobacteria bacterium; assembly: GCA_913060525.1. GTDB lineage: Bacteria > Pseudomonadota > Gammaproteobacteria > Francisellales > Francisellaceae > CAJXRW01. The sequence goes on along the minus strand of CAJXRW010000081.1, from coordinate 955 downwards.
CATTGCTGCGCCCTTTAATCTGCGAGAAAAATATTATAGATGAATTAAAGGCGCAGCTTAGTATTGCTTGTGAATTAACAGGTGATGCAAATCAGTCTGCTATTGCTTATTTGCAAGCAAGATTACAGTGTTTGACCAATCGCATGCCGGGTATTGGCAGGCCGCTCAATAATAGTGCCTTATACGTTTTAAATGCTCAGTTAAAATTGCTGCCCATGGGCGTTGCGGGAGAGCTGTATGTTGCTGGTGATGTTTTGTCTAGAGGTTATTGGAACTCTCCAGAAATGACAAACACACGATTTATTACAAATCCTTTTCAGTCTGAGCTGAAAAAGACATCAGATAGTTATGCACGGTTATATAAAACAGGCGATTGGGTTCGCTGGCGAGAAGATGGTGAATTGGAATTTGTAGGGCGAAATGATTCTCAGATTAAAATTCGCGGTATGCGCTTAAATTTGCTTGAAGTACAAGCGGCTTTAGATGATTGCGATGGAGTTAAAGAAAGTGTTGTTTTCCCTTGTTCTTTGTTACAACCAGCCACTTCGGAACCAAAATTAGTGGCATATTATATTGCTAGCAGTCAGCTTAAAACAGAGGTCATTCAAACTAAATTAAAACAAAAATTACCTGACTATATGATCCCCGATTATTTTATTCCAATTAAACTATGGCCATTAAATGCAAATGGAAAATTAGACTGTGAGGCGCTGCCGAAGCCAGTTCTGGTAAGGCAAACTGTTTTAGCGCCCAGGAACAAGATTGAGCGTGATGTTCTCAAGTGCTTTTCATTATTGCTTGATTTACCAGAAAGCCAAATAGGGATTGATCAAAATTTCTTTAACTTGGGTGGTAATAGTATTTTGGCTATAAAATTGTATTACCAAATCATTCATCATTTTGGTGAACCTGTCTCTTATACACATCTCCGAGCCCACGAGACAGGCAGAAATCT
>CAJXRW010000080.1 GCA_913060525.1 uncultured Gammaproteobacteria bacterium | reverse complement strand
GAGTAGATCGTCGGCAGCGTCAGATGTGTATAAGAGACAGACGTAAAAGGCGCTTGGTCTACGGGCGAAAAAGTTAATAACGGTGTTGATATAACTAAAGAAGGTAAGGCTTGTTCCAACTCTTATTTAGCGATGGTCGCAGTAGGAGATAATAGTATCGAGACTGCACAAAAGAATGGCGGCATCAAAAATGTTGCATCAGTTAGCTATTCTGCAAATAACATCTTGGGTATCATCGGTACTTACTGTACCACTGTTAAAGGTAACTAATACCTTTAATTCATTTAATTTCCATCCCCGCCAAAGCAAAAGGATCGGGGTATTACAAATTTTTTCCTAACGGTATCGACCTGCTTTTATAAATCTGAAAGCCTCTGCTGTTTTTTCAAGCCTTCCACGAGAATTACCACATGGAAAATCACGGAATGGCGGGTAGCTTATCATTGTGCTGATCACATCAAAGCATAACATTTCATTAGCCAGATCTATAACAATCGCCAACCGAGCATTATATAATTAAGAATTTCCTATATAACTTAAAGCTATAACACCATAAGAATATATTATTTTTTGAATACTTTGGAACTTCGTATAGTTAATCATACAGATTTAATTTTATTCAGTAATATAATGGAATACTTACCCATATTTTTAGATGTTAATAACAAACCTTGCCTTCTTGTTGGCGGGGGTGTCGTTGCATATAGAAAAGCTCAGAATTTATTAAAGGCAGGTGCGGCATTAACGATTGTCGCAAAAACCTTTACGGTCGATTTTTCACTACTTAAACGTAAATACGCCAATTTAAGTTTTATAGAAATGGAAATCACTGCCAAGCTGCTTACCCAATATACCTTAATTGTTGCTGCAACCGATGATGAAAAGCTGAATCAGTTTGTCTCTGAGGTTGCTAAAAAGCATAATATCCCTGTCAACGTGGTTGATGACCAGGCAAAATGTAGTTTTATTCAACCCGCCATTGTCAATCGCTCACCCATACTGGTCGCCATTTCCAGTGGTGGCACAGCACCCGTATTAGCAAAGCGCATTCGTGAAAAGATTGAAGGATTACTCCCTTCTCGCTTAGGCTTGGTTGCAGAAAAAGCCAGAGAATTACGCCCTAAAATCAAAAATAGCAATCACCCTAACAAACGTTTATTTTGGGAAAGATTATTCGACAGCCTTTTTGGCCATTTTATTATGAATGGCAATCAAAACAGGGCTGAGAAGCTAGTTGATAATTTATTGAAAAATATTATTGAAAACAAAGGGTTAGTTTATTTAACAGGTGCAGGACCGGGTGATCCAGAACTACTCACCATTAAAGCGCTAAATATTTTACAACGGGCGGATATCATTTTATATGATCATCTCGTCAGTGCCGAAATTTTAGACATGGCAAGACGTGATGCCACTTTGGTTCCAGTGGGCAAAAGTGCAGGCAAATCTTCTACACCACAAAGTAGAATCAACGAATTAATGGTGAAATACGCCGAACAAGGCAATATTGTCTGTCGCCTGAAAGGAGGTGACCCCTTTATTTACGGGCGTGGTGGTGAAGAAGCTGAATATTTAAAACAGCACCATATTCCGCATGAAGTTATCCCAGGCATTACTGCAGCAGCTGGATGTGCTGCCTCTGCTGGCATACCATTAACACATCGTGGTTTATCAGACTCAGTGACCTTTATCACTGCAAAACTTAAGGACAATACCACATCAAATTTAATTCCATTAGCAAAAAATAATCAAACACTTGCTATTTATATGGGTTTAAATTCTGCTGATGAAATACAATATCAACTATTAAAAGCGGGTTTTAAAAGCGCCCTACCCATTGCCATTGTTGAACGAGGAACCACTCCGCGACAGCGCGTTATTTCTGGTCAACTTGATCAACTGGGGATATTGGCAAAAACCTATCAGGTTGAATCACCAGCCATTATTTATATTGGTGAAACAGCACGTTTTGCACACCAGAAAGCAATACAAGACTACAACGTACATGATATTTGCCACGAGGGAAATATTTTAAATGCGAATAAAGTTCATCATTTAAGCGCTTGATATAACTTTTAGTTATAACACTATAAAAATTTATTCGTTCTAAAAGAAAAACATTGTCGCTAATCTCATTAGTGAACATTAGAGTAGCAGGTTAAAACTATGTCAGGATCAAATACACTTGGGCAAAATATAGCGCCCAGCCAAGAGCAAATAGGTCGTATCAGTCCTGTTTTACAAGAACTTGGGCAGAATCAATTAATCTGGTTAAGTGGCTATATTGCTGGCTTAGCGAGTCAACAAACAGTCTTGCCACAAGCACAAAATAGTCCGCAAGATAGTATTACCATATTATATGGTTCGCAAACTGGCAATGCCAAAGGTGTGGCAGAACAATTAAAAACCAAACTTGATGCAAAAAATATTCCAAACCAGCTTGTATCCATGGGAAGTTATCGCATACAACAGCTCAAAAAAGAAAAGTGGTTAGTGGTTATTACCAGTACCCAAGGTAACGGTGAGCCACCAGAAGATGCTTTTGATTTTTATGAACAATTCTTAGGCAAGCGTGCACCTAAAGTTACCGATTTGAATTTCTCCGTTGTCGGATTAGGTGACAGTAGCTATGAATTTTTCTGTCAAACAGGCAAAGCCTTTGACAAGCGCTTGGAAGAATTAGGTGGTAAGCGTTTTATCAATCGTATCGACTGTGATCTGGATTATGAAGATGCTGTCGAATCTTGGGAAACTGGTTTTATTGAAGAAGTAACGTCCAAATTACAAAGCAATAAAAACAATGTCGTACCCATTCATTCAACGCAAGCAGTTATTTCAAAATGGAATAAGGCTAACCCCTTCTTGGCGGAAATCATAACCAATCAAAAAATCACAGGTCGTGATTCAGACCAAGACGTTCGCCATATTGAAATTTCACTGGAAGATTCAGGCTTAAGCTACCAGCCAGGTGATGCGCTTGGCATTAAAGCTAAAAATTCTGCGGAACTTGTCAGCCAAATTCTTACTTTGTTGGATATTTCAGCGGTAACAAAATTGGAAGATAAAGATCAAACCATTCAAGACGCCCTAATTAACGATTATGAACTAACCTTATTACATCCAGGATTCTTAAAAACATGGGGTGAACTAAACCATTATGAAAAATTAGTTGACTTAACCAGAGAACAGCAAACGCAATACCTTGATAACTATCAGATTATTGATGTCATTAAAACCTTTCCAGGAAATCCAAGTGCTGAAGATTTTGTTAACGCATTGAGAAAACTCACACCTCGATTATATTCAATTAGCTCAAGTGCAAATGCCTTTGAAGAAGAAGTTCATATTACTGTTGCAAAAGTAGAGTATGATGCTTTTGGTTTTAAACACTTTGGACATGCTTCTTCTTTTTTAACCAATCAATCCGATGATAATGCTCAAGTGAGTGTGTATATTTCTGAAAATACCAGTTTCCGTTTACCAGAGAATACAGAGGCACCCATCATCATGATTGGTGCTGGAACGGGTGTTGCGCCCTATCGAGCCTTTTTGCAAGAAAGAGATGTTCAAGGACATACAGGTGAAAACTGGTTATTTTTTGGCGCTAGACATTTCAAATCAGATTTTTTATATCAAGCCGAACTGGTTGACTATCGTAAAAGTGGTTTATTGACAAAAATTGATGTTGCATTCTCCAGAGATCAAGCAGAAAAGGTTTATGTACAACACTTAATAGAGAAACAAGCTCAAGACGTGTTTGCTTGGCTAGAAAAAGGCGCGCATATTTATATCTGTGGCGCCATACAAATGGGTGATGATGTGCATCAAGCATTAATCAATATCATCCAAAATCAAAAAAGCTGTGACAAAACGGCAGCCGAAACCTATTTAGCCGACTTAAGAAAAGCAAAACGTTACCATAAGGATGTTTACTAATGGCAAACGACACACCAGAATTAGAATTATCTGCCAATGAAGGTATTAAAACCAAGAGCAATTATTTGCGAGGCACCATTGCTGAAGGTTTATTAGACAATGTTACTGGGGCGATTAGCGAAGATGACCAACAGCTAATTAAATTTCATGGGATCTATCAGCAAGATAACCGTGATATTCGCGCTGAAAGGAGACAACAAAAACTAGAGCCTGCATATAGCTTTATGATTCGTGCCCGTGTACCAGGAGGCGTATTTGACACCAAACATTGGTTGCTTTTTGACGAACTATCCAGCAAATATGGCGAAGAAAATTTCCGCCTAACTACGCGTCAAGCATTTCAACTACATGGCGTCATAAAGTCAAATTTAAAGCAAACCATTAAGGAAATTAATCAATCTTTGCTTGATACCTTAGCAGCGTGCGGTGATGTCAATCGAAATGTGATGTGCTCCATTGCACCTCATTTAGGGCCTGTGTTTCATGAAGTAGTTAAAGCAGCTGATGATATTAGTGCACACCTAACACCCCAGACTTCTGCTTATCACGAAATATGGTTGGATGGTAAACAGCTTAACCCTGAACCACCCATTGAACCAATTTATGGGCAAACCTATTTGCCTAGAAAATTTAAAATTGGCATTGCAATTCCACCTTATAACGACATTGACGTCTATTCACAAGATATTGGTTTTATTGCCATTATTAAGGATGGGAAGCTTACAGCATTTGATATTGCAGTTGGCGGCGGCATGGGCACCACTCACGGTGAAGAAGCGACTTATCCAAGAGCAGGTACAGTTATTGGCGCCTGCCTGCCTGAACAAATTGTTGATATCGCCGAAAAGATTGTCACCATTCAACGTGACTTTGGTAATCGTAGCAATCGCAAGCGTGCGCGCTTTAAATATACCATTGATGACAATGGCATTGACTGGTTTATTGCTGAGCTTAATAACAGACTTGGCTACAATATTAGCCCTGCTCACAACGTCACATTTAATTCATCTGGTGATGAATATGGCTGGAAGACAGGCACAGATGGCAAACATCATATTACGCTATTTATTCCACAAGGGCGTGTAGTTGATGACGGCGACCTTAAAATTAGAACGGTTTTAAAAGAAATTGCCGAAATTCACAGTGGTGAAATGATTTTAACACCTAACCAGAATTTAACCATTTCTCAAATTAACGATGATAATAGAATAAAAATTGAACATATTCTCAAGAAATATGACATACTCTCTGCGAGTAAACTAACACCGACTCGACAACGTGCTATTGCCTGTGTTGCTTTACCAACTTGTGCTTTAGCCATGGCAGAGGCGGAGCGTTATCTTCCAGATTTTGTAGAAAAATTTGATCATTTATTAGCGAAACATGATGTTGCAAATGAAGAAATTTCATTGCGCATTACTGGCTGTCCAAATGGTTGTGCTAGACCATTTCTGGCTGAGATCGCCTTAATTGGAAAAGCGCCTGGGCTATATAACTGCTATCTAGGTGGTGGATTTTTTGGACAAAGGCTAAACAAACTCTATATGGAAAGTGCGAATGAGTCTCAAATCCTTGGGAAGCTTGAAATCATTATCAAAGACTTTGCACAAAACAAACAACCAAATGAGAAGTTCGGTGACTTTAGTATTCGCTCTGGATATATCAAAAAGGTAACAGAGGGGAAATTTTTCCATGAAAATTGATCATAAAACAAATGAGATTTTAGAAAAATTAACCCCAGAAGAACGAATACAATGGGCGTTGAAAAATATCTCACCCAGTATTGTATTGTCTTCAAGTTTTGGCGCACAATCAGCCGTCATGCTGCATATGGCAACCAGAATTAAAGCTGATATTCCTATCATATTGATTGATACGGGCTATTTGTTTAAAGAAACCTATCAGTTTATTGATGACTTAACTGAGCAACTTAATTTAAATCTTAAAGTATTTCGCAATCATCTAAGCCCTGCCTGGCAAGAGGCGCGCTACGGAAAACTTTGGCAAAAAGGATTGGATGGCATTCATCAATATAATGAATTAAATAAAGTTATCCCAATGCAGAATGCGCTAAACTCATTACAAGCAGATGTCTGGATGGTGGGGCTTCGTCGCTCACAGTCTGAAGCTCGAAATAAAATGCAATTTTTATCAATTCAGGATGGTCGACATAAATTACTACCAATCTTGGATTGGTCGAATAAAGATGTTCACTTGTACTTGAAGAAATATAACCTGCCTTATCATCCTCTGTGGGAAAAAGGTTATATTAGTATTGGTGACACTCATACAACCAGACCACTTTCTGATGATATATCAGAAAATGAAACACGTTTTTTTGGCTTGACGAGAGAATGTGGCTTGCATGTCGCCCCACTACATAACAGTGCGGAGCAGCTCAATAACTCAATTTATAATAATTCATAAGGGTAGTAAAATGTTAGGCATTAGAGAAGATATAAAAAATATCGTAGAAAAAGATCCGTCAGCCATGGGCAAGCTGGATGTACTATTAAATTATCCTGGCATGCATGCCATTTGGTCGTACCGTATTAACCACTGGTTATGGAACCACAATTTTAAATTACTGGCAAAATTTTTCTCGACGATAACTCGAGCATTTACTAATGTTGAAATTCACCCTGGTGCCAAAATAGGCAGACGTCTTTTTATTGATCATGGCACAGGAACAGTCATTGGTTCACGTGCAACGATTGGTAATGACTGTTTAATTTATCACGGTGTGACCATAGGTGGTGCACGCCCCTTTGACTTTAATATACATGATTCAGCTGAGAAAAAAGCTAAATCAAGCAAACATGCAACCATTGGAAATCGCGTTATCATTGGTGCTGGCGCCAAGGTTCTGGGTGATATCACCATAGAAGACGATGTCATTATTGGTGCGAACTCAGTGGTTGTTAAAAATGTAACTAAAAGGCAGACGGTTGTTGGCAGCCCAGCAAAATCAAAAGATAATTGTGTCACCATACAATTTAAAAACACTCAAACAAGTTATGTTTCGAAAGCATTATAATTTTAGGAGAATTTGATGAGCAAAAAAGTCTATGAAAACAATTCGGAAACAATTGGGCATACCCCTTTAGTACACTTAAATAAACTTTTCCCTGGCAAAAAAGTCTATGGTAAAGTTGAATTCAGAAATCCTGCAAACTCTGTTAAATGTCGTATTGGCTACAATATGATTTTAGATGCTGAGAAAAGAGGAATTTTAACAAAAGATAAAATTCTAATCGAACCAACAAGTGGTAATACAGGCATTGCGCTAGCTATGGGTGCAGCAAGCAAAGGCTATAAACTCGTACTGGTTATGCCTGAAACAATGAGTATCGAAAGAAGACAACTTATGGCTGCACTAGGTGCACAGCTCATTCTAACCCCGGGCAGCGAAGGCATGAAAGGCGCAATTAATCGTGCTACCGATATGGCTAAAGAAAACCCTAACACCTATTACATGCTACAACAGTTTAATAATCCGTCTAACCCTGAAATCCATGAAAAAACAACAGGTCCAGAAATTTGGGAAGATACCAATGGCGAAATAGATGTACTGATTAGCGGTGTCGGCACAGGTGGCACGCTAAGTGGTGTATCTCGATTTATTAAAAACACCAAAGGTAAAAAAATCACTTCTGTGGCTATTGAACCATTTGAATCTCAAGTAATTAAACAGACTTTAAATAAGGAAGACCTAAAACCTAGTCCACATAAAATTCAAGGAATTGGTTTAGGGTTTGTGCCAAATAATTTGGATCTATCTCTGGTTGATGAAACCCAAGGAGTCACGAATGAAGATGCCTTTAAATATGCCGCTAAATTAATGGCAAGCGAAGGCATACTGGCAGGTATTTCGTCTGGCGCAGCAGTTGCAGCAGTACAGCAGCTATTTGATCAGAGCAATCAATATGATGACAAAACCATTGTCGTTATTCTCCCTGATTCAGGCGAACGTTATCTGTCTACGCCGTTATTTACATCGGATGAGTATATTCAAAAACAAGCTTACATTGAGGCTTAACAATATAGTGGGCTGTTAATCTTTAGCTGTGATCTTGCTTTCTTCTTAAAATCTTTTTTTTGTATACTGAGCATTACCTATATGCGTAGAGAACTAAATGCCCTGTCTCTTATACACATCTGACGCTGCCGACGAT
>CAJXRW010000079.1 GCA_913060525.1 uncultured Gammaproteobacteria bacterium | reverse complement strand
CAGATGTGTATAAGAGACAGACTCAGAGCGATCAACCATAATATTTCAACTTTAACTCTATTTTTAATTAATCCAAATTCACTAAATACTGGCTTCAAACTTTCCGTTTGTCTGGAATATCGTCCATCAATGGGTGAAATAGAAGTGATTGCAAAAGACATAAAAAACCTTTGGTTAACCTATTTAATCATTTTAACATCAAATAAAACAATAATTTTTTCTATCGTAATAAATGAAAATCCCTTAAAAATCAATATATTAAAAAATACGTATTTTATACTTATAAATATCAACTAGGTAGCATTTTAAAATTGTGGATAAATCAGATACAAGCAGGTATATAAATCGCACAAAATAAAGAAATTTACTTACAAATTTATAGTTAAACCACTGACACACCCAGTTCTTATATTGGTAAAATAAATCTGGCATATAACGGGTTGTGATCAGATATTTTCCCACAATCCAATGATGAAGCAAATGTTAAATCCAGCCCCCGATAAAACATTAAATCAAGTGGATATTTTAAAAATCGTTTTATATTAATACTATTTTCAAAGTGTACCCGACTTAATTGCAGCCTGCCTGACATAGCTTCTATTACTTTATGACGCCCCTTGCTCCAAGTATTAAAATCGCCAGAAATTATCATTGGTCCATCATGTTCTAATATATTATCCACCAAAACATTAATTTCGTGCTCGTAGGCTTTTAGGTTTTTAAAATTAATTGCATGAATATTAACAATAACTAATTGCTGTTGGTCAGGCAAAGCATAAACGCTTATCAATAAACTCTTATGCGTTTGCAGTAAAAATTCTTGATGGTGGCTAATTAAATATGAATTACTAATGTGTTTTGTGCAACTTGCCGTCGCAACACCAAATGCCTTATTTTTCATTTGTAAATTTGAGAGATGAAGAGTTTCATATCCTTTTATGAAAGATTCAGCCTGGTCTGGCTGTGAAGCTTCTTGAAACATTAAAATATTAGCTGGATACTTTTTATGAAGTAGAGACAAACTCTCTTTAAATTTATGCGTTCTATTTTTCTTATATATATTCCAAGCCAAGATACCAAACTCTGAAGGTAAAATTTCATTAATTCCTTCGGGACAGCATATTGTTACAGTATCGGATGGCTTAAACATTAGAGCAGTGGCGCCATTATTTTCACAAGATTCTCACCAAATTTTCTTATTCTCCCCCTTTCTGGCATCTCATGAGATGCATTTGCTAATAAACTTGCCATCCAGGACTCAACTTCTTGGACTATATTCTCAGTATAAGCAAAAGTTGCGACTTCATAATTTAAAAATAAACTTCTAAAGTCCACATTTACGGAACCAAGCATGACTGAATTATCAAAAAGTATTGCCTTAGCATGGATCATTGCTTTATCCAATAGACAAACATCGATACCCACATCATATAAACGCTGCATATAACTGCTTCTCCCTAAATCAGCAAGTTTATGATTTGAATGCATTGGCGTAATTAACTTAACATCTACACCTTTTGAGTAAGCTATAATTAAAGCCCTCAAAAGCTCTTCTGATGGAATAAAATATGGCGTTACTATCCAAACCCGTTCTGTAGCATTATAAACACCACAGAGTATTGAATTGAATAATGCGTCAATTTCTACATCTGGCCCAGATGGTGCAATTTGTATTATGTCATTTCCATCATTTTTAGGTATTTTAATGATTCGTTTTAATTTCTCTTTTGTCGCATACTGCCAATCTGCGACAAAAAGATTGTATAAATGAATAAATGCATGCCCTTTTATAGAAAATAAAAGATCACCCCACCTATTATCATTTCTGTTTGGTCCTAAATATTCATCCCCAAGATTCATCCCACCAGTTAAAACAATTGATTTATCAAATAAATATATTTTACGGTGATTTCTTAAATTAACAGCATTCTTAAATGGATTTTGGAAAATTGGCATAAAAAACCTGACACATATCCCTGCTTGCCTCATTTTTTTCAACCGTGACTGATGAACATACAATCCAAATGAGCCTATTGCATCAATTAACAACTTAACCTCTACACCTTGTTTTGCTTTTTTTATTAGTGCTTCAGATATCAAATTGGTTGTTTCGTCAGTTTGAAAAACATAAGTACTCATGTAAATTGACTCTTCTGCTTTCTCAATCCTTTCCATTAACTCATGAAAAGCGACAATACCATCGTGATATAGCTTGAAAGTGTTATCAATTGTTGGTTTTCTCATACCAGATCGAATCAGCACCTCACTAATTGGATGCTTGAATTCAGCCACTAATTCGTCTGGATTTCTATGCATATGAATTTTTGGTTTTACAGAAGTATGCCTACGCTTTCTAATCCCAATGTAAAAATACAAAGGTACTGCTAAATATGGAATAAGTACAATAGCTGTTAACCAGGCAACCAAGCTTGATGGGCTACGTTTTTTTTGGCTTACAATATCTATAAACGCAAATATGGATAATATTTCACAAATGAATACAAAGGTATGGAGATCAAAGAGATACCCAAAGCTTATGTGATAACCGAGTATATCCATGGCATTTAATAAGTTTCATCTTAATAATAAAGCTTAGTATAAATACTTAGAAATTGCTTAAACCCGGATGTATTTTCATAAAATAGCTTGCTCATTTAATGAAGCATCGTGTAATTTGATTATAATAAGGTAATAAAAAATTTTGCACGGATACTATGGTTACAACAAATAATACAAGAATCAAATCTCAGAAATTATTCTGTACACCAGAAGAAGTTATTTCTGATCTCCCACTTTCTGAAAATGGTCAAAATATTGTTAATAAAGCGCGCAGTGATATTAATAATATATTAGATAAAATAGACAACCGAAAAATAATTATTGTCGGACCCTGCTCAATTCATGATACAAAAGCAGCGATAGAGTATGCCGAAAAATTAAAAAAACTAACAGATAAAATTTCTGATGTTTTTTTAATTGTAATGCGAGTATATTTCGAAAAACCTAGGACAACAACAGGCTGGAAAGGTCTGATTAATGACCCATATTTGAACGACTCATTTGCGATTGATAAAGGCATTAAAATTGCACGTAAATTAATGATAGATATTAACCAGATGGGGCTACCCGTTTCAACTGAAGCGTTAGACCCAATCATGCCGCAATATCTAACGGATTTAGTTGCCTGGTCAGCAATTGGTGCAAGAACAACCGAAAGTCAAACGCATAGAGAAATGGCAAGTGGTCTTTCTTCTCCCGTCGGTATTAAAAATGCAACCGATGGTAGTTTAAAGGTTGCATTCAATGCGCTTCAAGCGATTCGAGAGCCACACGCATTTCTCGGAATAACACCCCAAGGTCAATGCGCCATTACTCAAACAACGGGCAACCAATATGGACATATTGTGCTAAGAGGTGGAAAAGAACCTAACTATGACTCCGTTCATATCAGGCAGTGCGAAAATGAGCTGACCAAGGTAGGACTACCTGTCAATATTATGGTTGACTGTAGTCACGGAAACTCTCACAAACGCCCTGAAGAACAACCATTAGTTTTTGAAAACTGCATAAATCAAATTACTGAGGGTAATAAAAACATTATTGGCATGATGTTAGAAAGTAATTTGAGCTGGGGAAACCAAAAAATCAGTTTCGATAAAAATCAATTAAAATATGGCGTGTCTGTTACGGATGCGTGTATAGACTGGCAAACAACAGAATCACTCTTACTTTCAAGCGCTGAGAAATTAAGAAAAATTAATCAGCAATAACGCCACAAGCAATTCTTGCTCCACCACCGCCCAAAGGTTCTGGATTATCAGAATAATTATCTCCATTCATATGGATAATAACTGAATGTTTTACCACATCCAATACTGAAAGCTTTGGCGCTAATACTGGTGTTGTGGCATCGCCTTTACTATCTACAGCCAAAACAGGAAGATCACCTAAATGTCCATTACTATTATACGGCCCCTCATGTTCATGGGTATTATTAGGATCTAAATGACCACCCGCAGATAATGCTGCAACTGATTTACCATTCTGTTCAGCAGGTTTACAAGAAGGATTCTGATGAATATGTATACCGTGGTTTCCAGGAGTAAGTCCTTCCATATCAGGTATGATCAACAATCCAAACTGTGTATCTTTAAAGATAATCTTACCGATTGCATTCCCTATCCCTTTATCGGTAACCGTATACATATCAACTGATATTTGTTGCGCCTGGACGCTTAGGATAATAAAAGAAAAAAATACAGTAAATATGGTCTTTTTCATATACATAGTAACACCTATTTAATTGACTGATATTAAATAGTAGTAGTGTATAAATTGGTATTCGTCAATTCTCCAGCTTGCCAAAAGCAAGATAATATATCCCGTATCCAAGTGGGAGAATGATAGACGGTAATAACAAGAGCAAATAATCTTCTTTACTATAGTGCGACCAAGCAGCACCCATAGTAGCACCAAAAGCAAATATCACCATTGAGAAAAAATAAAAAACTAATTTTTTCCTATCGTACGGTTTCTTTGCAATCATTCTTCCCAACTGTATACCAAAATCAGTTGTTGTGCCAGTTAAATGGGTAGTTCGCACCAAACCACCAGAATAAATTGAGGTTAAGCTATTCTGAATTCCCATAGCAATTGCTAAAAAGAATAGATCATAATAAACATAGACTTTATATCCACTATGGTTCATTAGTACCAGGCCTATTAATGTGAAAATTGCTTGTAGTAACAAAGTACGTCCATACGCCTTATCAAAATATAAGTTTTCTGTCCTTAAAAGTATGCCACTGAGGATAGCACCAATAATAAACCCAATGATAAGCGATAAAATATTTACCAGGAAAAAAATATTATGGGTGGCAATCGCATCACCCGCTGATGAAAAGTTGCCTGTCATATAAGTGACACTTTCATTGTAGACATTATAGAGAACAATACTATCAATCCATCCAGCATTAAATAAAAACGCCATTGCCACAACAAAGGTAGCTCTAGTACTATTTTTAACCAACATAACCATAAACAGAACTCCTCATTTTTAGGCAATTCTAATAAAAATCAGTTTCAATTAACATATACGATAGCACTTAAAACCGTAACTAGTTACGGTAATAATCCATATTTGGATAATATAAAAATATAAGGCTATAATTTTTACACCTACATGATTGTCAACGCTCTATGTTTAAACATAATAAAAAAGAGGTGCATCAACGCAATAATGTTGCTCGCTGGGCAGTAGTATTGAGCTCAGTTACCTTCACAATTTTACTTTTATTAATTTTAACGTTAGATTTAAGCGACTTACAATCATTCATCGCATTAAGAGACGATGTATTTAAAATTACACTAATCGCATTAGCAGCCATTGTGTGCGTGCTACTAATCCGATTTTTTGTTGCGCGTTTGTCTAGAAATTTAAATAGAAGTTATTTAAAAAGGTTTAAGAATATTCCTGAATTTGCAGTATTTGAAGAAACAAAATGGAGAGGCTTTTTCCCACCTAAAACTACTCCAAAATATAAACATGCTGTATTGTTACTACATGGTTTTGCTGCATCAGTGCAAGAATTTGAGTATCTATTGCCAGAGCTTAGAAAAAACGGCATTCCTTATCTAGCTCCTTACATTCCAGGTTTTGGTCGAGACAGAGGTCAAGTCCTGGCAAGCGTTTACTACCAGGATTGGCTTAGAAGCGCTATTTTTGATTATGACATGTTGTCTGAAATTGCCGAAGAAATAACCGTAATTGGTCACTCAATGGGCAGCATGTTAGCTACATATCTTGCACAAAATCGACCAGTCAAGAACCTGATTCTTTCTGGTCCAGCAATGTTTGTTGATAAAACCAATGAAAAGTTCAAACGCTTTCTAACTTTAAAATATATTTCGGATATATATATATGGTTGTTCCCATATTTCCCTAAACCTATTCGTAAAGATCGTAAATCCTGTGCTGATATGATGGATGAGTCTCATTTACACCATATTTTTCAGTATCTTTCTTGTCCAACACACTCTCTTAAACAATTGGCCTATTTACAAGATCACATCGATATATTAAAAGCAAAAGCAGATCGAATACACCTGATATATGGTAAATATGAAACAACAATTAATATTAATAGACTATTAACGTACTTAGATGAAAATCACATTAAATATACCCATAAATGTTACTCCAATTCTGCACATAGTGTCTATGAAGACCTTGATCACAATGAAGCAATTCAAGACACGATAAACGGTTTTTTACTACCAAATAATAAAATTGCTTAAATTAAATTGATTTCTTAATCTCACAACTGATAAATTAAAGCTAAGAACTATATTTCGGAGCTAGTTATGGAAACGATAACGTATCAGTCATACCAAACCAATGTTCATCCACTCTTTGGTGCCCTAGTTGGTCTAGTCTATCTATTAATAGCAATCTTATTTTTTTACAATGTCTATCGATGTATGAGTAAAATTCCCGAGTCAGAGCGCACATTTCCAGCTTGGTTTGCCTGGATATGTCTCGTACCGATTATAGGCTACGTTTTTATGTGGATGGTCTTGCCATTTGGTGTCGGAAAATCATTACAGAAAAATAAAAATGTTAGTATTCAAGCGAAAGGCCGTACACTATTTGGCTTAGGATTAACTCTGGTGATATTACCACTACTTACCTTTATTCCATTAGTGAATATCGTTATCTCAATTGCAATGTTGGTAATATTTATTCTATATTGGGTGAATATTGTTCAAGTGAACAATATGTTTAATTAATCGTATTTTACTCATCCATATATTTAGGTAGCACCAAGCATAATGGAATAGACAATAGCATTAATATCGGTACCATTGACATTGCATAATAATAATCGGTTAGGCTATGTGTGACACTGCCAGCTGATAATACCTCTGTCGCATTAACCGCTAATAACCAACCAAATAACGGCAATAAAATTGCCCCAACCAGATTATTTACCATGTTAACACCTGCAACTGCAGTTGCTGTTGCATCTTTTGGACAAACAGCCTTACCACAGCCGAATGTTAACAATTGAGGGCCTACTGCGACACCCATCAAAACAAATAACACTGTGAATAACCATAATGGCATTGGTACATAAATAGCTATAGTTGATATCACAACTAACAAGATACAACTCCACAACAACATTAATCGATAACGAGTTGTATAGGTTGATACGATTGAAATGATGACACACCCAATTGCATTACCTATAAACAACATTGAATTTAATTGCGCGGCAGATGAACTGGATATACCAAATTTTGCTTGAATAAAACCAACACCCCAGAGTGATGCAAGCACATTGATTGGAATAAATAATGTACCACTTAATATACTGATAGACCAAAACTTGAAGTTTTTGACAATCACGCTTAGCTCTTTTACCTGTCCCCATAAAGTTTTTGTAGACTTAGCAACTGCATCAAGATTATGTTTGTTATCCTTAATAAAGATAAGCATAAAAACGAATATGCCCAAACCAATGTAAGTAAATACATTATTACCCTCTCTCCAGCCAAAATCCTGGACAAAGTTTTCTAATATAGTATCCGTAACAAAACCACCCATTAAACCCAAAACAGTGGTAAAGCCTATGAAAAATGAAAAGAAGCGATTAGGTAACCACATAGATGCCAATTTTGCTGCACCAATAAACCCAAACGCAGATCCAACCCCCATTAATAAACGACCTACATACGCAACCCAATAATCAGGCGCAATGGAAAATAACAAATTTCCCAAAATACATAAAAACATAGCACCAGATATAACAATTTTGCGGTTATATTTATCTAAAATAATGCCAGCTGGAATTTGGAAAACAATATAGGCGTAAAAATAACCAGCACTTAAAAAGCCAATCGTTGCACTATCAATTTTAAATGCATCCTGAAGTTCGCCAATCATCACACTGGGCGCAACACGGATGAAGAAATCATAACTATAAAAAACGGCGGCTAAAAAACAGATAAACCAGCCGAGCACGGGTAAAAATTTATTATTAGACATCATATTCCTCATATAAAAATGCACTTAAAAAGCTTAGCCTGAATTTTTCATTTATTAAAATATAATTTCTAGTTTAATGGATAATTTGTTAAAACTTGTTATTTCAATCACCAACTTTAAATATAAAGCGCAATATGCACCATCCTAAACTATATCTAATTGTAATAAAGCGGCTAATTTATGTGCTTAGAGAAATTGAATTTTTATCGCAATCACATTCATTCTTATTTTTCTTATTTAGACTACAAC
>CAJXRW010000078.1 GCA_913060525.1 uncultured Gammaproteobacteria bacterium | reverse complement strand
CTACACAGAGTAGATCGTCGGCAGCGTCAGATGTGTATAAGAGACAGGGTTATGGAATTTCAGAAAAAAACTGGTCTGATAAAATTAAACTTAAATTAATAGATAGTCGAATTATTCCGACAAAAAAATTAATAACTTATATTGGCGATTCAAGCACAAAGCTAATAAATGCAAGTGCGATTGGATTTTATGCATTTTCAGATAAACAACAAACTGAAACAGATTTTATAAAAAATCAAAATACATTTTCCCACGAAATTATGAACAAATGGGAATCTATTGTTACGAAATCACAAATTCAAAACTTTCAAATCATTCGTTTTGGTGTTGTGTTAGGTAATGGCGGGATGATTGCAAAACTCCTACCCAGTGCAAAATTTGGGTTAGGAACGATTATAAGTAATGGGGAACAATTAATTTCTTGGATTCATGTTGAAGACTTGTGTCGAATTATAGAAATGTGCATTAACAATCAAATATCGCCGAATATTATAAACGCAACTTCACCAAATGCAGTGAGTCAAAAGGCATTGATTACTACGCTGTCGAAATGCCTAAAAAGACCCAGACTATTATGGTTGCCTGCACCAGTAATTAAGGTAATGTTTGGTCAAATGGGTGAAGAGTTGTTGTTATCGTCACAAAACATTTATCCTAAATTTTTAATCGAGAGCAGGTTTAAATTTAAATATCCCGATATTAAATCAGCATTACAAAATATCATCACAAGTAAATAGGTAAAATTTTAATGAAAGAATATTCGTCCAAGTATAATAAAACTGGAATTTTAATTGTTAATCTAGGTTCTCCTGACTATCCAGATAAGAAGCACGTAAAAAAGTACCTCAAACAATTTTTATCAGACAAACGAGTAATTGAAGTTAATAGATTCCTTTGGTCTATTATATTGAATGGCTTTATTTTACCGATTCGTTCTCCAAAAACTGCGGAACTATATAACACGATTTGGATGAAAGATAAAAATATGTCACCGTTGGTTTATTATACTAAACAACAAAGTATCAAGCTTAATAATCTCTTCGATGATAGCATCATTGTTGATTATGCCATGCGTTATGGTAATCCTTCTATTGAGTCAAAAATAAATAAAATGGATGAAAACGGAGCAACAAATATTGTTATTTTGCCGATGTATCCACAATATTCATCCACAACAACCGCTACGGTATTTGATGAAGTTTATCGAGTAATATCAAAAAATAGATGGCAGCCAAATATAATTGGGATTAAGCCTTATTATCATAATGAAAAATATATTGATTTGTTATTTGACAGCATAAGCAATCAACTCGAAAACATCGATTTTAGACCTGATGTTATCCTGACTTCTTTTCATGGAATTCCGCAAGAATATTTTGATAAAGGTGACCCCTATTATTGTCATTGCCATAAAACATTTCGCTTACTAAAAGAAAAGGTATTAGCGGAATTGAGTATTGAAGTGAAATTATGTTTTCAATCTCGTTTTGGTCCTAAAAAATGGTTACAACCTTATACGTCTGATGTACTAGCTGAATGCGTTAAAGAAAACAAAAAGAAAGTCATGGTTATTGCGCCTGGTTTTCCTTCGGATTGCCTTGAGACTTTGGAAGAAATTAAAGAAAGAGAAAAGGAATCATTTATTAAAAACGGTGGTGAAGCGTTCAGCTTTGTACCATGTTTAAATGCAAGTAATGCGCATATCCAGTTTCTAAAAAAATTAGTTGAGCAACATTTACATTAGGTAATATGGTGAAAAGTTTATTTTGGTTTAGAGACGATTTAAGATTATCTAATAACGCAGGTTTGTATTATGCGCTGCAAGCAGAAAAGTGTTATTTGGTTTATATCTACGACCAAGCCCGCCAAAAAAAACTTGGTAGCGCACAAAAGGTTTTGTTAGAACAAAATCTTCTGTTACTTCAAAAAGATATCGAATCAAAAGGCGGAAAGCTTAATATATGCACTGGTGATCCAGTAGAACTAATTCCTGATATTGTTACTAAAAATACTATAACGCAAGTTTATTGGAATAGAAGATATTACGCCGAAGGTGTTGAAAAAGATAAAACCATCAAATCAATACTAACCAATAAGCAGATCATAGTTCATAGTTTTAAATCTACCATGTTAGAAAAAGAACCTTGGCAGATTCTGAACAAACAGGGCAGCCCATATAAAGTATTTACCCCTTATTATAATGCTGTCAGGTCGTTAGTAGGTTCTCAGAAATATTCTACGCCGGAAGACCTTAATAATTCACAGTTTAGTGTGAGTAAACTTGCAATACAGGATTTAAACTTAACACCAAAACAGTTAAATTGGCCAAGTGATATGCTATCGCATTGGCAACCAGGGGAAGTCGGTGCGCTATCCCAATTAGAAACTTTTGTTGAAGAAAATCTTTATGGTTATCCTAAAAATAGAGATATGATGGCGGAAAATGGGACGTCAAAGCTTTCTTTATATTTACCATTAGGGCAAATTTCAACGCAAACTATTGCCAATCATTTATTAAGCCTTGAGCCATCTCAGGCGATTGAAGTGTATATGCGCCAGCTTATCTGGAGGGAATTCTCATATTATTTATTGTGGCATTTTCCAGAATTAGCCAATCAAAATTTTAATAAAAAATTTAATCCGTTTAATTGGCTGAACAATGAAGATCATCTAAAAAAATGGCAGCAAGGTGAAACTGGTTATCCGTTAATTGACGCTGGAATGAGAGAGCTTTGGCAGACAGGTTATATGCATAATCGTGTTAGAATGGTGGTCGGATCATTTTTAACTAAGCATTTATTAATTGATTGGCGTTTGGGTGAAAAATGGTTTTGGGATACGTTAATAGACGCAGATATCGCTGTTAACCCTGCGAGTTGGCAATGGGTATCTGGTTGTGGAGTAGATGCGGCGCCTTACTTTAGAATATTTAACCCATGGCTACAGTCCAAAAAATTTGATCCTCAAGCTGAATATATTAAGCACTGGGTGCCAGAGTTACAGAAGATAACTGCTCAAAACATTCATGATCCTAAAAAAATGCAAGGCTATATTGAGCCCATTATTGACCATGATTTTGCACGACAGCGGGCGCTAGATGAATACCAAAAAATAAAATAAACCAGGAGAAAGATCATGAAGGTTTTAGTTATCGAAGATGATAAACAGGTAAGAGAGTTTATCATCAAGGGCTTTAAGGAGCATGGTCATACCGTTTATTATGCTGATAATGGCAAAGATGGGTTATTTCTAGCAACGACAGAGAAATTTGACATATTAATTGTTGACCGCTTATTACCTGGGCTTGATGGTTTAACCATTATAAAAACGATTCGGGGTGCAGGTAATTTATCACCAGTGATTATATTGAGTGCCTTAGGCGAAGTCGATGACCGAATAACAGGCCTGCGTTCAGGCAGTGATGATTATTTAGTTAAGCCATTTGCATTTGAGGAATTATTAGCCAGGTCTGAGGCTTTGGTAAGAAGAATTTCATCCGCAGAAAAAGCAAGTCAAGAAACTGTATTAACTTGTGGAGATATTGAATTAAATCTATTATCCAGGGATGTTAAAAGATCTGGAAAAGTTGTTCCACTTCAGTCGCGTGAATTTAAATTACTGGAGTATCTAATTAAGCATAAAGGGCAAGTTGTTACCCGTACCATGTTGTTAGAAAATGTTTGGGATTATCACTTTGATCCGCAAACAAATGTGATTGATGTTCATGTGAGTAGAATGAGGAATAAGCTAAATGAAGGATTCGACGAAGATGCTATTTTAACCATCCGTGGCGCTGGTTATATGATTAAGGATTGATCATGAATATTGATAAACTGTCGAAATATTGGTATCCAATATTAAAATCTGATGAACTTAAGCGTAAACCTAAAGATGTTGTGTTGTTAAATACTAGAATTGTATTGTACAAAAGGGCAGGAAATATTGTCGCGCTTAAAGACGAATGTGCGCACCGTTCAGCTGCTTTATCAAAAGGACGCATACTTTCAAATGGTTGTATTGAGTGCCCGTATCATGGCTGGCAGTTTTCACCAACGGGCGAGTGTGTCAAAATACCTTCTAACGCAAATGCTAATATACCAAATAGGGCAAAAGTTGATGCATATTCAGCAATAGATGCGTTGGGGTGGATATGGGTAAATATCTCACCATCACATTCTTTGCATAATGACCCTGTTTTTCGCCAACTTAGTTTAATGAAACGTGATTCAGTCGTTGATTTTGATTTAGGAATATCGCCAGTATTATTAATTGAAAATGTACTAGATCCTGCTCATTTGCCATTTGCGCATGATGGTAGTTTATCTAAAAGATCACGCGTACAAGATATTGATTTTGATGTGTTTGATAATGAAATTGCTTCAGGTGAAGTCGTTGGTGTTGAGACTCAATCTAAATATACTAATCGCTTTGACTTTTTACCTGGCGGAGGGGTATTAATCCGCCTTTATAATAAAACAGATAAAGCGCCTGTTAAAAAGTATTTATTCAATATGCTGCATATTGTTGTGCCAATCACTTGCAACCAATCAAAAGTGATATCCTATTTTGACTTTAATATGCTGCCAAAAATAATTGCAAAAAGTTCCTTATTAAAGCTGCATAATAAAATTAAATCTAAAAAAGTTATTATGGAAGATTTTGATATTCTTATAGAGCAATCTAAAAGAATTGAAGAAGGTTCTCCTGCCTGGAACTGTGTTGTTCCAGCTGATAAGCTTGGGTATCGATATAGGAAATGGGTTACAGAAGGATGTTATTAGATGACCTTGAGGAATTATAAATCAAGCTCTAGTTTCAAAATGGCGGCACTATTTACAGTGCTTCTGGGAATCGCGTTTATATCACTGATTATCTTAATTTACTTAAACCATAACGTGTTATTAGAAAACACTGGGATATTCGTCACACTGATTGTCTGCATGGTAATGATGTTGCTCGTTATCGGTGTTAGTTATTTCATTAGTATTTATGTTGTCAGTCGCATTAATCATATCGCTAGTATTGCAACAAATATAATGGATACAGGTGATCTATCTAAACGAATTGATGTTTCAACAAAATGGGATGATCTAAGTGCATTGGCGTATATTTTGAATGACTTATTCGCGAAAGTTGATGAATTGATGATTGGTATTCGCCAGGTCAGTGACAATATTGCCCATGATTTAAGAACTCCGCTAACCAGAATCCGCAATCAATTAGATACATTAAAAAATAATATTGATAATGAGAATAAAGATTCTGTGACGTTAATATTGGAAGATGCTGATAGGTTGTTAGAGACGTTCAGAGCTTTATTGCGTATCAGCAATATTGAAAAAGGTAAGAATATTATTGAAGCGGAAGAGATATACATTAATGAATTAATCGATGACGTTGCTGGTTTATATGAACCGCTTTTAGATGAAAAACAAGTTAAATTGGTAATACAGATCCAGCCAGTTAAATATAAACTTGATAAAAATCTGATGTTTCAAGCCTTGGCGAATATTTTAGATAATGCCATGAAATTTACGCCTAAAAATGGCTTAGTTGTTCTGAAGTTATATGCCCAAAATAAAGACGCAATCATCGAAATTTCTGATACAGGAAAAGGTATTCCAATCGCAAATAAGCAAAAGGTATTTGACCGATTTTTTAGAGAGGATAAAAGCCGTTCTTTACCAGGAAATGGGCTTGGTTTGTCTTTAGTAAAGGCGATTATATCTTTGCATAAAGGGCAAATTGAATTGTTGGATAATATTCCCTGTGGTTTAAAAATTAAAATAACGTTGCCAAATAGGTATTCGTAATGGCTTTGTTACGCTATATTTTTATCATGGTTGTAGTGATATTTTTAGCAGGATGCCAAGTGAAGCCAGTTAATATTGATTTTAATAATTTGAATCGTCCTGATAAGCCGAATTATTTTTTAGCTTGTCCAAAGGATAAGTGTAATATTAAGCCAGATGTGATTGTGCCTTGTTATGCTAAAAGTGTTGATAATCTAAAACAAAGCGTTTTAGATTATATTAAACAGCAACCAAGATATACGTTGCTTTCGGAGTCTGACAATCAATTACAATATGTGCAACGTAGCTTATTGTTTCGTTTTCCTGATTATATCACCTTTCAGTTTTATGATTATTCCGAAAATAACAGTTCGCTAGCAATTTTAAGCTATTCTAAATATGGCTATTCTGATTTTGGGGTAAATAAGGCTAGGGTGACAGGCATATTAAATTACTTGAACGGCCATCTTAAACTTTGCCCAGAAACATAATACTTAAATTTAAAATCTGTACAATAGCCTAAACATCATGCTCGTCATTAAACTTTTTAGGTACTTCGGTGTTCTTTACATTGTAACCGCCACCTAAAACATCATATAAATTAACAATACTTTGCATTTGTTGAATTTTAGACTTGTTGACATTCGATTCCATATAATCCGTATTGAGTTTTGCGGCTAAAGTATCAGAGTAACTAATAGCGCCTTGCTCATACATAATGCGTGCCAATTGATATTGTTCTTCAGCCGTCATTAAACCCAGTTTCTGTTGTTGATAGGTTTCTCGAACGGTTTTATTTTTTGAAAGACCATTATCTACTTCCATAAATGCACTGCGTACTTTTTCAATATAGTTGTAATAAGCAGAATAATATTCACCTTTGCTTTTATCGACATCTGCAAAAATGCCCATATCTAATACTGGCATGGCGGCACCTAATGCAGCAGACCAAAATCCCGCGCCAAATGAAAACAGGTTAGTTAACTGTACGGAAACATCGCCTAACATGCCCGTTAAACTGATCGATGGGAAAAATTTTGCGGCATTTGCAGCGATTTGCTCATTGGTTATTTGTAATTGATATTCAGCAATAGCGATATCAGGCCTGGCTTTTAAAACTTCAGAGGGTAAATTGACTGGGATAATATTATTCGTGTTGATATTATCAAAGTTATTCTTGGTGACGATTTTTCCTGGGTTTTTATTTGTTAGAATACGCAAGGCATTTTGAGTCTGGACTAAATCATTTTGAATAGATGGGATTTGTCCTTCTAGCATAGCAATAAACTGATCTAAGCCTTTCACATTCATTTCAGATGCTTGACCATGTTGATATTGTATTAGCGTATAATTACGCAAAGCTTTTGCATCTTGTAGCATTTGATTTTGAATTTTCAACTGCTTCCTTAGACCTAAAAAGTTAAAATAGTTGCCTGCTACTTGACTTATAATTGCGAGTCGGATGGCATTTTTAGCTTGAATTTGTAAGGCAAGATTAAGGTCAGCTATGTTCCCCATTTTTAATTGACGTAAAATATTTAAGGTATAAGAGGGCGCAAAGCCAGCAGAGTAGCCAGAAAAATTTTGCGTACCAGATGGTAATAAATTCCCAGGGACAGGGTAAGAGGTTTTGTTTTCAAATGAAGCACCAAACATTTGTCCACCAAAAACTGATCCACCAATACCCGCAGTAGGTAACCAGGAATAATTTACTTTATCGATAGACGCTTCTGCTTGAATGATATTACCAATAGCGGTCTGGATGTTATTATTATTTTCCAAGGCATCCTGCATTAACGCATTTAACTGAGGATCATCAAATTTTTCCCACCATGCCAGGTCGGGCAAATTACTATTTTTAATTTCCGTTGACGTATTTAAATGCCCCCAAGTTTCAGGTGATTCTATTTCTGGCTTGTTATAACTTGGATTAAAAAAAGAGCACCCAGATACAAGAACTGCGCTTAAAGTGATAGAACTGAGTAATTTTAGTTTCATATAAACCTCTAATTAGTCAGTTGTATTAACTGATACGTCAGCACTGGCACCGACTCTAAGTGGATATTTAGGGTCATTATCAACTTTTACCCTAACGGTAAATCTTTGAGATACTTTTACCCAGTTTCCAGAGGCATTTTGGGCGGGCAATAAGGAGTAAGTGCTGCCGCTGGCATAACTTATACTTTCCACTACGCCTTGATAAGTATGGTTATACATATCAAGCGAAATGGATGCAGATTGTCCTGGCTTAACTCGGCTAAGCTGGGTTTCTTCAAAATTAACATTCACCCACCAGCTTGAGTCATCAATTAACACAAATAATTTTTGCCCTTGTCCAACAAGTTGTCCTACTTGAAGATCCAAGTTTCCAATATACCCATTCACAGATGCGTAAAGCTTTGTATAAGATTGATTTACATTAGAATTATCTAGGCCTATTTTAGCAATTTCCACTTGAGTTTTTGCAGCATTATATCCAGTTTTAGCTCTGTCTCTTATACACATCTGACGCTGCCGACGATCTACT
>CAJXRW010000077.1 GCA_913060525.1 uncultured Gammaproteobacteria bacterium | reverse complement strand
CGAGATTTCTGCCTGTCTCGTGGGCTCGGAGATGTGTATAAGAGACAGGTTTACCTATATCCTGCCCATTTAAAATAATAGAAGCAGATTGACCAGGATGAAGATACTTACAGTCGGTTAATGCTGTAAAAACAAGCTCACCTTTATTTGCCAGCAATTGCTCAATATCACCTTTAACTTCGAAAAAACTTACTTCTGCATTATTTTTCCAATTTAAAGGAAGCGTATTACCGCCATATATTCCAGCTACCATTGTTTGCTCTACAACATTAGAACCATAATTATTGAAAACTGTACCTATTTCAAAAAGCTTTACTCGTGACTGGCTTCGACTTACATTGAACTTCAATGTGTTCAACAGCCCTGGTAATAACCCTTGCCTCATAACTGACATATCTTCAGAAATAGGATTTTGAAGTTGATGGCCTGCTTTCAAAAAGAAAGCTTCATCTAACTTTTGATCAATAAAACTATAACAAATTGCTTCATGATAGCCTCTACAAACAAAAAATGATTTTAGATGATTAATGCTTGATAACTTTTCAGTAATTGATACAGCCTTAATTGGTAAACCAGGCATACTTTCAGGCAACTTGTCATAACCAAAAATTCTAACAAGCTCTTCAATCAAATCTTCCTCTATTTCCATATCAAAGCGATAAGATGGCGGTACTACTTGCCACTGCCTATCCGCACAAACAGAAATTGACATACCAAGATTTTTTAATGTTGTTTCAATAAAATTCGTTGTTAGTTCAAAGCCCAATAAACGCTCAACCTTGTCATGGCTTAGCAGAATTGTTTTAGGTTTAGGTAATTCATCTTTATTTTGCTCAATAACCACAGAACCTGGTAAGCCGCCTGCAATCTCAATAATAAGTGAAGCTGCTTCTTCAATTACTTGTTCACATAAATTTGGATCCACTCCACGTTCAAAACGATGCGATGAATCAGTATGTAATCCATATTTCCGTGCCTTTCCAGCCAATAACTTGGGACTAAAGAAAGCACTTTCCAATAAAATATTCGTTGTTTTATCTGTCACCGATGACTCAAGACCACCCATAATACCCGCCATGGCAAGTGCTTTATTTGTATCTGCGATTACCAGGGTATCACTTGAAAGTTTGATTTTTGTTTCATCCAATAAAACTAATGCTTCATTCTCCTTAGCATTACGAATAAGGATTTTTTCTTGAAGCTTATCCAAATCAAATGCATGCATAGGCTGACCATGTTTTAACAAAATATAGTTAGTCACATCGACAATAAATGAAATACTTCTTAAGCCTGATCGTCTTAATTTTTCAACCAGCCATAAAGGTGTTTTAACGGAGGCATTAACGCCTTTAATTATTCTGGCGCAATATTTAGGGCAAGCCTCAGGATTAGCAATCTCAACTTGCATCACATCTGATATCACAGAAGGAATTTTTTCTATTTGCTCTTCTAATATTTGGAGATTATTAAGGGTCGCCACCTCTCTGGCAATACCCTTAACACTCAAGCAATCTGCTCTATTCGGCGTTAAGTCAACCTCAATGGAAACGTCATTCAGCTTGAGCGCATCAATAATATTATCACCGACTTTTAACTCTTTTGGTAAATCAAAAAGTCCACCATGACCTTCTGATATACCCAATTCTTTTTCAGAACACATCATGCCATTTGATGGTTCACCGCGTAGTTTGCTTTTTTTAATCCTGAAATCACCTGGTAACACCGCTCCAATTTTAGCAACGGGCGCTTTCATGCCAACATACACATTTGGCGCGCCACAAACAATATCTAAAACTTCATCACCAACATCAACTTTACATAGCCTTAATTTATCCGCATTTGGATGAGGTTGAATTTCTTTGATCTCCCCAACAACAACGCCAGAAAATTCTCCCGATACTTTCTCTATGCCATCCACTTCCAAACCAGCCAATGTGAGCTGATCACATAACTCCTGCGTTGTGATTGCTGGATTAACATATTCTCTTAACCAATTTTCACTAATCTTCATTTAAGCTTCCCAATTTTAAAACTGTCTCAAAAACCTAAGGTCATTTTCGAAAAATGTGCGTAAATCATTTACACCATAGCGCAACATGCTCAACCTTTCTATGCCAATGCCAAAGGCAAAACCTTGATATCTTGCAGTATCAACACCACAGGCATTCAATACATTAGGATGAACCATGCCACACCCTAAAACTTCTATCCAACCCGTACCCTTACATATACGACAACCTTCACCGCCACAATTAACGCATCCAATGTCAGCCTCTGCTGATGGTTCGGTAAATGGAAAATAGGATGGACGAAACCTTAACTCTAAATCTTTCTCAAAAAATGAATTTAAAAAGGCATGTAATACACCTTTTAAGCCCGTGAAAGAAACAGACTCATCAACCCATAAGCCCTCAACCTGATGAAACATCGGCGTATGCGTAATATCTGAATCACAACGGTAAACTTTTCCAGGTGCGATAATATGATACGGTGGTTTACTGTTTTCCATTGTTCTAATTTGCACACCAGAGGTATGCGTTCTTAAAACTGTTTTTGGGTCGAAATAAAACGTATCGTGCATCGCTCTAGCAGGGTGATGATCAGGAATATTCAAGGCTTCAAAATTATGGTAATCATCTTCAATTTCTGGACCAGTTTCAATCGAAAAACCAATTTTAGAAAAAAAGTCTTCAATACCTTGAAGTGTTTTGGTAACAGGATGAAGACTACCAACCGTTTCCGCAATGCCTGGCAAAGTCACATCAATTGTTTCAGACGCAAGCTTAGCATTTAACTCTTCTTCTTCAACCAATACTAACTTTTCTCTTATTGAGTCACTTAATTTTTTCTTAACAATATTTACCGCCTGACCCACTTTTGGTTTTTCTTCTTTGGATAGTGAAGAAACTGATTTAAGAATATCGGTTAATACACCTTTTTTACCAAGAAAATGAACCCTTAAATCTTCAACCTCCTGTTTGCTTTTTGCTTGATTTATTTTATCTAAAGCTTCTAATTCAATTTCATTTATATTGAGCACGTCTTTACCTTTATATTCATAAAACTCGAGGCATTATAACGAATAATTAAAGAAACTTACTATACGAGCTTATCGATAACCTGATAATTTGCCTCGGGAAGTTTATATTTCGCTAGTTCACTTTTACTAACAAATTTTAATGCTTGTTGTTCATTAGCGACAACAACCCCATCGAAATCTAAAATCAGATAAAAATGCAATTCGACTAATTTGGTTCCATAATCAAATTTAACAATATCTACTAATTCATACTGTAATACCGAGATACCAACTTCTTCTTTTATCTCTCGAACCAACGCCTGACCAACCGACTCATCTAGCTCCACTTTACCACCAGGAAACTCCCAATACCCCTCTAAATGTTTGCCTGATTTTCTTTTAGTTATACAGAAATTTCCGCTTTTATCTCTTATTACACCTACAGCGACTTGATTTACTTTCATAATACCTCAATATACTTATAGAAATTCAAGTAATTAAATCCATTATTTAATAGGTAATTTATATGTTCAAGTCATATCAAAATAGTTTTTTGATTGCCATGCCGGTCTTAAATGGATCTTTTTTTGAAAGGTCTGTTATTTATATGTGCCAACATGATGAAAATGGGGCGATGGGAATTATCATAAATTACAAAATACAACAAAACGTGGAAAGTTTACTCTCGCAACTTAACATCTCCTTGCCCGTTGAAAATAAAATGACAAACCTGTATCTAGGCGGTCCAGTACATCAAGAACATGGATTTATTTTGCATCAGCCAACCACCAAAAAATGGGATTCATCCATTATCCTTTCGAAAGATGTAACATTAACGACTTCCTCAGATATTCTTACGGCAATCGGAAACAGCACTGGTCCCAAATCACCCATTATTGCTTTTGGTTACGCAGGATGGAGTACTAAGCAACTCGAGAAAGAAATTCTTGATAATGATTGGATGCAAATAGATTATTCAGCCGACATTATGTTTAACACCCCACCACAAGAAAAATGGGATGCATCACTAAAATCCATAGGTATCCAAGACCCACTACAACTAAGCGGGTTTAGCGGACATGCTTAAAAAATTAATCGCCATTGATTATGGAAAAAAAAGAATTGGTCTCGCTTCTGGACAGACTATTACTAAAACCGCAAACCCATTAAAGGCTATTTCAGCAAAAAATGGTGAGCCAAACTGGGCTGACTTAGACAGTACCATTAAACAGTGGAAGCCAACTGATATTGTGCTAGGCCTCCCAATTGATGCAAAAGGTGAACATACTGAAATCACCAAGATTGTGTTAGATTTTTATGAGCAATTAAAAGCACGATACTCTGGCATTGATACACATCTTATAAATGAAGCCTATACAACTCGTGAAGCTCGCTGGCAACTTGAAGCCACCAAAGGCAAGAATGTCAATCATATAAAAGTCGATTCATTAGCGGCTTGTGTCATCCTGGAATCCTGGATGGAAAATAAT
Organism: uncultured Gammaproteobacteria bacterium; assembly: GCA_913060525.1. Taxonomy (GTDB): domain Bacteria; phylum Pseudomonadota; class Gammaproteobacteria; order Francisellales; family Francisellaceae; genus CAJXRW01. The sequence goes on along the minus strand of CAJXRW010000077.1, from coordinate 3,829 downwards.
ACATGAGCAAACGTATATTAACCGAACAACAAAAACGCCGTATAAAACATAATAAATCAAACAAACCTGAGGAAAACCTACTTACTGGAAGGGTTATTTCACATAATGGTTACTTATTATCTGTCAAAAATAATAATGGTGATTTAATTAAATGCCATTTTAAAAACAATCTGGGTGACATTGTTACGGGTGATTATGTTTCATATTCAGAAACACATGGAAAAGGGATCATCCATAATGTAATAAATCGTAAAAATATTCTAAAACGCCCCAATAAATACGCAAAATATAAAAACAAAGCAATCGCCGCTAATATTGATCAAATATTTATTGTCATTGCAGTAGAGCCAGAACCGATTGAGCAATATATTGATCGATATATTGTCGCATCTGAACTAATGAATATAAAACCTATTATTATTTTAAATAAAATAGATTTGCTAACACGCCATAACCAAGATTCAATAAACAATGCCTTAGAAATATATAGGCAACTTGGTTATGACATTATCTTGAACTCAAATAATGAGATGCTTCATAACGATTTAATAAATGCCTTAAAAAATAACTGCTCAATTTTTATTGGGCAATCAGGTGTTGGAAAAAGTGCCTTATTAAATCAAATAATTGGAACAGGTACGACAAAAGTTGGGGAAATATCAGACTCTAATAACAAAGGTAAACATACGACCACCAAATCTCAGTTATATAAATTAGGCGACATAGAATTAATAGATTCACCAGGAATTAGAGAATTTGATCTATGGGATATTTCTCATAATGAATTAATTTCTGGTTTTATAGAGATTAATCAATATGCAAAAGAGTGTGGATTTAGGAATTGTGCTCATTCAGAAAATGAAAAAAACTGTGCCGTAATGATGGCAATAGAAAATAATCAAATTAATAAGAGCAGACTGAATAGTTTTTTAAAGATAAAAGAAGAAATAGAAAGTTGATTATTAGTTTTTAGCCATTCCTAGAGAAATAATTTGTAACAAGAAATCCCAAAAACTATTCCAACCTGATGAAGACTCACCCTGATTCCAAGCACCTTCAATACTATTTTGAACTAATATCTGGATTGCTTTATGCCCTTCAGCTGATGGATGGACTGCATCGGTAAATAAATACATTCCTTGTCCTGGTGTTGTCCAATTACTGTAATCTCCATTTTCATAATTAACACTTGTTACAGTACCTTCTAACGGGGTACAAGTTAGAGCAGCAGTCGGTGTATCGACAGTACCTGGTACAATTAACCCACATGCAGGATCACTGACATTAGTAAAATATAAAGGGCTACCATTTATTGTGATATTGTCACTTGTCCTACCATTAGCAACCATGTAATTCATTTCATCAAAGATATTAACGATCAGAATTTTTGAACTAAAGCCCGAGTTATTAACAGAATTTGTTAATGAAGTGTTATAATAAACTGAAAGAAGTGTTGCAGCTTCAACAGCAGCTGCACTATTTTGACTGGTAATTAAAGGTATCGAGCCCAAGTTAGGTAAATTAAGAATAACAACATGGTTTGCCCCTGCATCTATTAATAATTCTGCCTGTGACATAATGTTTGATATTATATTATCAACAATTGCAAACATCTCAGCTCCCCCAGCACCAGCGGATAGTCCCTGAAATATATTATTTGCTCCTGCCCAAAATATATATACCGAATTTTGCTTAGCGTTAGGGCTTTGATATGTACCAGCTTCAACACCTTCCAGATAGGCTTCAACCTGAACTTGTGTTGATGGTGGGTAATATAATAAATAATTAGTTCCTGACCCTGGTGGTATTTCTTGGGCTAAGCCGATCCCCTGACCTGAAGTAGTTGAGCCACCCGCAGCAAAAACCGCACCAGTAGGTTCTCCGTCTTGTGGCTGAGCATTTGGTATATCAGTTAATGTGAGGGGAACAGGGTCTGCAATACCTGTAATTTCTAGATCTGGCATTGACCTGACACCAATATTCTCTGTGCTAATATCAACACTGACATCTATATCAACCTCTCCAAGCCCTGGGATTGTTTCTGTAACCTCTATAGAAAAATCTAAATTATTAGGGTTTATTACCTCTCCGTTATAAGAAGTTGTTCCAGTGATTTTTGTAGAGTTCACTGATGCCTGATTCATCGCAGCATTTTCTAGTGTAACAATATTGTAGTGAGCCAATAATAACTGACTCCAGGTATAACTGGTTTCCACACCAGTTGGTCTTCCATTACCATCAACCCCAGAATAATAAAATGTTGTCCAAGTCGGTTGCTTTTGTTCAGAAGGCAATGCTTCGGGAAATAAACATATCGGCCCCAAAGGTGATTCTATACAAGCCTGATCATTTAGCCAATAACCAGTCGGCCAAGCAGAGCTCAAACCTGCTAATGCTAGAACATCTGACCAAGTTGGAATTGTATTTTGAAAACCCGCATCACTTAAACTATCTCCAAATACAAAAATATTGGTGGGTGTCAAAGCATAGGTATTTACACCAGCGGTCAAAGCAAGAACTGAACCTGCTATCAACTTTTTCAATCTCATGGCTATCCTCAAGTTATTATAAAATGATCAATGTATTTATTTTCAAAATATAGACCAGAACTGAAGATATGCCACTCATCAGCATAAAAATTGTAAAAAAATTAAAAAATAGTCAAATTTGAAGATTTTTTAGATAGAAAATAAACAGATAAAAGCGCTAAAATTGTTTTTTTAACCTTCTCTCTTCTGCTTAACAGCATTTGAAAGCAGGTCAAACATCTCTACGGTAGACACCCAGGAAATACAAGCATCAGTAATACTTTTACCATAAATTAAAGGTGTATCAGAAATATCCTGATTTCCTTCAACCAAATGACTTTCAATCATAACGCCCAAGATATTATCAGAACCACTAATAACCTGTTCTACCACTGCCTCACACACTAAAGGCTGGCGCTTATAATCTTTTAAACTATTACCATGACTGCAATCAATCATTACTTTGGTTGCCATATCGTATTTATTAAGTAGTTCCGCTGTTTCATTTACGGCCTCTGAATGGTAATTGGTTCCAGACTTACCACCTCTTAATATAATATGCGCATCTTCGTTGCCAGAAGTCTCAAATATTGCCGTAATACCTTGCTTGGTCATTGACAAAAAGTGATGAGAGGACTGTGCCGAACGAATTGCATCAACCGCAATCTGAATTCCGCCATTTGTGCCATTTTTAAAGCCAACTGGACATGATAAACCAGATGCCAACTCTCTATGGATTTGGCTCTCAGTGGTACGCGCACCAATGGCACCCCAAGAGACCAAATCTGCCAGATATTGAGGACTAATAACATCAAGATATTCTGTACCACAAGGTAAGCCCATTTCATTAATTTTCAGCAACAAATCTCTTGCCTGCCTTAAACCTTTATTAATATTAAAAGTACTATTCAAATCTGGGTCATTAATTAGCCCTTTCCAGCCAACGGTCGTCCTTGGTTTTTCAAAATAAACTCGCATAATGACCACAAGCTCATTCTTATGTTTTTCGGCTTGCTCTGCGAGTTTTTCAGCATACTCTAATGCTGCTTTTGTATCATGGATGGAACATGGACCAACTACCACAACCAACCTATCATCCTCGCCATGCAATACATTGGAAATTTCTTCGCGTGCTTTTAACACCGTTTTTTCAACCTTACGGGTAATTGGCAGCTCTTCCAGAATAACTAACGCAGGCACGAGTGCCCGCATGCCATTAATACGAGTATCATCGGTTACGTATTTACTCAAGACCTGTCTCTTATACACATCTGACGCTGCCGACGATCTACTCTGTGTAG
>CAJXRW010000076.1 GCA_913060525.1 uncultured Gammaproteobacteria bacterium | reverse complement strand
CGAGATTTCTGCCTGTCTCGTGGGCTCGGAGATGTGTATAAGAGACAGGTACATGGGGGTGGGTTTGTATCAGGAACAATTGATAGCTTTGATTCACCCGTGCGTGCGTTAGCTAAAGCAACCAATCGGGTTGTAATTGCTGTGGATTATCATTTGGCTCCAGAAAAAGCTTTCCCAACGGGGATTGAAGATGTTTATGAGGTTTCCAAATGGGTTTACCATAATGCACATAGTTTAAGGGCCATTAAAGATAATATGATAATAGCAGGTGATAGTTCTGGTGGCTGTTATGCGGCACTGACAACATCAAAGGCAAAAACCACAAAAGAATTTGAAATTGCTGCCCAAGTGCTTATTTACCCAACTACAGATTTAAACCATGCCACTGACTCGATGGAAGAGTTTAAAACAGGTTATTTATTAGAAGCGGAAAAAGTACGTTGGTATAACTCACTTTATGTTCCAAAAGGGAAAAATAAGTCTGATCCAGATATTTCGCCGCTATATGCAAAAAATATTGCCGATTTGCCCCCAACTTTGGTCATGACAGCTGGTTATGATCCATTAAGGGATGAAGGTTTAATGTATGCTGCCAAATTGGCTGAAAATAACGTAAAAGTTCATCATTACCATTTTGATAATATGATTCACGCATTCTTGAACTTTGGGAAACTTGTACCAAATGAATTTAACGTATTATGCGAGCGGGTTGCTGCATTTGTAAAACAAGTTAACTAAACCCGTATTTTGAAAATACAGTAGTTATTACCTATACTTTAGGAGAATAAATTAACTAAAAAACAAATAGCTATTGCATATACCTTATATGCAGTGGTTTTAAGTTGAAGGAGAATGTATGTCAGACTTGGAACAAAAATATCTTGATCTTTTAAAACGTGTTGAAAATGCGGAAATGGAATATCGCCCGACGCAGCAAGAAAAGTTAAAGATGTATGGCTTATTTAAACAAATTAATGATGGTGATGTTGCTGGTGATAAACCACCCATGACAAAATTTGTTGAACGTGCAAAATATATGGCTTGGGAGCGCTGTAAAGGGATGTCTAAAGATGAAGCCATGCAAGCTTATATCGACCTTTTCGCAGGCAAAGAATAAAAAATGTTATGTTTGATCCGTGCTAAACCTAACATCAAAAACCTGCCAAAATGGCCTTTCATTAATAGAGTCTCTTATTGCTTTAGCACTTATCGGCATTGCCTTACTTTCAATTCAAGTTGCATTATTAAAATCTACAAAAATTGCCCACAATGTGAATGAAAAAATTATCACTGAAAAACAAACCAATAACGTGATTGAAGACTATTGGGCACGAGGCACGATTTCTGGGAATTCAAAAATGGATATGAGTGTGGTAGAAAACAATGATGGCTATCAACATATTCAATTTAATTGCAAGAATGATAAGAGTCATCATTTTTCTAAAATTCTATATCCTGATTTAACCAACAATAATTCAGACGATGCTAATTAAGTTTTATAATCATTCACGAGGTTCTGCATTAGTTCAGATATTGGTTGGTTTGGCCGTAGGATGCGCCGTAATTTTAGGTGCTGAAAAGGCATATGATATTGTTAATAGGGAATATATAAACCAAATCGCGCAGATATCCTCTTCTTCCGAAGAACAATATGCATCTGAAGTGATCAGGTCAATTACTGATCAGGCTGGGTATGCGGGTTGTGGTGTGGATCGAATGTGGCAAGATAATGTATATAGTGGATTTGGTGCCTCAATTTTTAGTGAACCTGTTATATATGGGATTGATGATTCACAGACTGATACGATTAAAAAATTAAATATTGATAATGAGGGGAGTGGGAAATACCTTGCTGGTTCAGATGTTTTGATTGTTAAATCAAGTGGATTAAGTGGGCAAGAAACTTTGTATAAACAATTAGATAAAGGTGAGCAACAGCTAAAACTGATGACAAACCTGAATTTAAAAGAAGACAATATTGTTTTGTTGCACGACTGTATGCGATTTACCGCTGTCCAGATAAAAGGAGTAAGCGAAAATCAAAATAATGAGAAAGTTGTTACTTTATACAATCAATTAGCAAATGAGATACCTTATGGTGCAGTTGTTTCAGTATATCAAAAAAGTATTATCTATGTTGGTGAAGCTCCGAGAACAGTAAAGGGTAAACAGGTATATTCTTTATATGAAAAAAATGAATATGGTGTCAGGAATGAATTAGTGCCTAACATTAGCAGTTTAAAGGTTGAGTATTTATCACCTAATGGGGAGTTTGTTTCCGCTGCTAAAATTAGCAATTGGTTGATGGTAAAAGAAATTAACGTTCGTTTAACCACCTCGCAAAATAATACAGTAGACGAAGCGCATATCGCCATTAAAAGGAATATACCATGAAGCGCCAGCAATCTGGTGGTGCGCTAATTACCACACTTATTTTATTGACTGCAATTGCCATTATGCTCTCTACCATTATTTACGTGACAAGACAGTTTTCAAAACATTCTGATGCGATACAAGATGGTGGTATGCTCAGGCAGGCAGCATATATCTCAATGTTAGAAAATGAAGCCATACTTATTCGTCAATCACAAAAAGATAGATTTCAAAATATTTCAAAATCATCGCAACTTAGTATCCCATTAGATAATACGCAATGGATTGTGAAGGATTATCCTGAGGAAACTATCAACTATTATGCTTATGCCAGAAACTTTATTGATTACATACCGTCTGAGGTTTCTATGTTTAGTGCCAATGGGAGTTATGTCTATTCATTGTTTGCGAAGGTCGCACATGAACGAAAAGAACAAGGTTTTACTTATCATGAAAATTTCTGGATTAATTCAGTCAATGTTTATTCCCAAACGGATGATAAACTTGTCTTGAGCCTACCCAATATTAAGCCTAATCATTTATCTGAAGCCGATTATGGTCTGTATTTGTCAGCATTAGATACCTATACACAGTCAATAACCGCAAGTATTGATCGTAAAGAACTTACCATTAGTAGCAATATTTTGAAGGTAACCTATAACCTGAGTAGTTTGTGTGATTCAGATGATAGCTGTAAGCTAGCAGGTGGTTGGGTGATTAATCCCAATAAATTTAAGTGGGTAATTGCAGTTTATTCAGAAAAAGGAGTATATATTTGGATTGCTGGAGAAGCAGGTGAAGAAGCGCCAACTGAAAATGAATCAATCCCAGAAACAACCGACTTTTTAACTGTATCTGGTGTGAGTAATGTATCTTGTAGTGCGGTAAATAATGGTTATTGTGCCTGTACACAATCGAACCGAGATCGTCTGCAAAGGTGTATGGAATTAATTGGTACGAATGATCAAAATGATTCACGTGTGGCACAATGCCAAGCACAATATGGTGGTAATAATCCAAATCAAGCAGGATATCAGTGTAGTGACGTATGCGGAAACGGTTTGAAGTCATCTTGTGTAAACTTGCAGCCCACACAAAATAAAACCACAGAAAGTGATGATAATGAGTCTTCAGACGGCAGCACAGATATGACGCCAACAATCAAACTAAATTTGAGTGATGAGGCTGAAATCAAGTCAAATTTAGTATTTATCCGCATGCAAGGCGAAACATATTTTGCCTATGTTGAAAAAGATAAAAAGGGTAATGATAATAATGATGACAGTGGTTCAAATGATTACTTGATTTCATCTGGTGTCAGTAGCGTTGCTTGTTCTGCAGTATCCAATGGCTATTGCGCGTGTACTAAATCTAAAAAAGATCGCCTGCAGCGTTGTATGGAGTTAATTGGTACGGATGATCAGAATGATTCTCGCGTATCACAATGTCAGGCACAATATGGTGGTAATAACCCAAATCAAGCTGGCTACCAATGTAAGAATGTTTGTAAGCCTGGGTTGAATGCTGCTTGCGTTAATTTACAGCCCTCCTCAGGAGCAGATGATTCCTCCGATAATAGCAATGGCGGTAAAACAGAGTTGGTATTGCGTGATTTAGATTCTGGTGAAATTGTCAATAAAACCAATGCCTCAGTTTCATCAGTGGGTAAAGATAACTTTATGCTAAGCGTTATTGATCGCAATACTAATTTAGTCGCAGAGCAAATGTTAATTTTTGGGGATAAAAGTAAGTTTGGTGTTGCCGAGGTCAGTGAGCATTCACTGAACAATATGAATAAGAAGTATAGTACGAATACCGATGAATTGGTTCAGCCGTTGATTGTGGTGCCAGTTGGACAGTTAAACCAAGATTACTGGGTATTCGCTGTTATGCAGAATCAATTACAAGCATTTTACAGTGAAGGAAGTGATTTTGAAAATATCAGTGATGATTGGAGTCTGTCATCATTAAGTGATATTCATTATGCCCTGCCTTATGGCGGCTTATTGTTTGTGCAATATGGGAATAATAACCTAGCAGTAGTCACCATGAATAAAGGGATTATTTTGAAAACTTATACAGGCATCTCACCAGCTTTTTCTCTCAAAGCGGATATGCAATCCATGTTAATGTATTTAGTTTCAGATGGTAAACAGGTGGATATAAGTGCTATTGCCTTATTGTTTATGCGAGAGAACCTAAAACAGGTAAATAATGACTAATAGTGAATGAGTCTTTAGGGCTAAGGTGAATTTTGCTATTTTATCCATGTAAAAGCTTTGGAGATACTAATGTCAAATTCACTTTATTACCAAAAGATGACTGGACAAGGAATATTCAATTTTATTCTCATCCACAATGCTGGTGGAGACCATAATTTCTTTTTTTATCAGGCAGAAATATTGAAGCTGTTTGGTAATATCTATTTTTTAGATCTGCCAGGGCATGGTAATAGCCCTGTGCAGCCAAACAACCGAATAGAAGACTCTGCCAATATTGTCGAGCATGTTATTCAAGAAAATAATTTAGACAAAGTCATCTTAGTTGGATTAAATAATGGCGCAAATGTTGCTATTGAGACCTATCAAAAAAATCATCAAGCAATTAAAAAGCTTATTTTAATTGATCCACCGCTATTTTTAGAAAATGGATTTGTTTCTGAGATTAAACAATTTATCCAAGCACTGGCTATTGAAGATAGTTATGAGCAATTCGTTGGAGGTTTAGTTGATGAATTGTTAGAGCACTCAACTGATCAAAATAAGAATATTGCTCGAGCTGCATTTTTAAAGGTTGATAAAGCATCATTACAAGACATGTTTGCTTCTTTAATTGAATGGGATAAATCAGTAGTCAATAAACTAAAAAATATTAAATGTCCTGTGTTGTGTATAGTGACTGATGAACATCATTGCTCATTTGATAAGTTAAAACTATATGCGCCAAATTTTACTGTTGGTAAAGTTATTGGATCTAAATGTTGGGCAACTTTGGAAGTACCCGAGCAAATTAATGCGATGATAAGCCGATTTTTGAATATGTAATTTTATTTATACGGAATAATTTCTGACTAAGTAGTCACTTAAACTTGCTCAGTGAGATACATTAATGGTTTGAAATAATGTCTGAAAATCTTCACGTTTAACTGGGCTATTGCTAGATATGATTGATTTAATAATTTCTAAACCATTGTATTGAATATGATCCCAAACGACATCTTCTTTTGGTATTGGATAGATGCCTTCACCTGCAACTTCAATAATACCTACGCCCTCACTTTTAATGTAGGTTAAATTGGCGGGGGTTCTGAAATCTGGATTTCTAAAAATAATATAGGCTTGGTAGGTATTTTTTTCTAAGTCTTTTCTAATCACCAGGTTGCAGGTATTTTTTCCAAGTGAGTTTGCTTTCCATTTTGCGATGATGTTACCACAAGTTTGAATAAACGGTTCGTCCTTTTCACATTCAACATAACAAGTTGCAATTGGATAATTCAATAAGCCATATTTGACTTTGTGTTCATTGACGGCGATGTCTTGTGTCAATTCGGGTAACAGTTTGGCTTCCATAATGGGTAGGTGTAGATTATCAAAAACTTGGTAATGATGATGAGTTAATATTGACGCACCCGCCCATTCAACATCACTGTTAGAGCAACCGACGTATCCAGGCGCTAAGTGAATAAAGTTAACGAGATCTTGTATACTTTGCTGTGACATAATCATGGGTGTTGGTTTTTTATTGATAAGAACAAAATGTTTAGGATATAAAGGAAAAGGTGTGAGCTGAATAAAGAAAGGTCGGTTCTCGCTTAAATTGAATTCATAGGCACATAAATTTTCTTTTCCTGAAACACCAATGTTTTCAAAACAAATTGGGCAATGTAATTTTGGAATATTCACACCTGATAGTGGTTTAGGGGAATAGTGGCTACGTGCAATATTTATTTGGGTTTTAAAGGTAATGCCCAAGTCAGCGTCATAAAAGTCGTAGCGTTTGTTATCAGTTAGTTTATTTTTAGTTAAATAGCCTGATTCAAAAGACCATTGATATAATTGCGCCAGAGCATTATTTAATCCAAATGATTGATGTGTTTTGTATAATGATGCTTGAGTTTCTTTTTGAGTTAACATGGGTAATCTCATAGATAATTTTTATTTATCAAGATTGGTGAAATACTCAATCGTTGCTAAGATGCCTGTATCCAAGTCTGAGCTTGCCTTGAAATTTAACTCATCAATAATTTTTTGGTTTGAAGCCATAGAATGTTTGATGTCCCCAGACCTTTCTGGAAGATATCTGATTTCAGATTTTGAATTCGTTAGTTGAATGATTTTTTCTGCTAAGTCTTTAATGGTGATGCGTTGCCCCCACGCAGTGTTATATACGCCGCCTTGTCCTTTCTCAGCCGCTAGAAAATTTGCCTGAACAACATCTTTGACATAGATAAAATCTCTGGTTTGGTTGCCATCTCCGTAAATAGTAATAGGCTCATTTTTTACCGCCTTGCTGATAAAGATTGGCATTGCTGCCGCATATTGCGATTTTGGGTCTTGCCTTGGGCCAAAAACATTGAAATAACGTAATGCGGTTGCACGAATATCATGTTCTCTGGTGTATAAGTCAAAATAATATTCACCATCAAGTTTAGTAATTGCATAAGGTGATTTAGGTTCTGGTGACATATTTTCTTCTTTAGGAATAACAGGGTTATCACCATAAATCGCTGCAGAAGATGAGAGGGTAATGCTTTCTACTTGGTTTTTTTTACAAGCTTCTAGCACGTTTAATGTGCCTTGCACATTAACATCAATGTAGTCATGAGGTTTTTCCATGGACTCTGGTACGCTGATTAATGCGGCTAAATGGAAAACATAATCGGTATTGTTAAAATTAGCATCTAATACAGATTGATTCATGATGCTGGCATTAATCCATTTTACTTGCTTATTATCAATAAAAGGCGCAATGTTAGACTGTTTCCCAGTCTGTAGATTATCAATGATGGTAATCTGATAACCACGCCTAATGGCTTCTTCTACAATATGGCTACCAATAAATCCGCAACCACCTGTTACCACAATTTTTTTCATATACGCCTCTAATATCTAAACAAATTTATCTTCAACTTACTTTAATGATAGCTCTTTTGTTTTGAGAATGAGTTTAATGACAAGCATAAAACATATTATGGGTCAGGTATGTGCCAATTTATCAACTGTAGGTGTATATGAAATACTGCAAAGCTATAAATACTAAACAGCGAGTGCTTGTGATTTTAGAATATAAACTTAATGCCGATGATTTAATGGCAGTGATATTAGTGAATGTCAAATATTAAACTTCAACCAAAAGTAATTACATTTCTGGTGGCGATGGGGGTAGCTCCCTTGGAATGCCTTGGTTTGGTGTCATATTATGCTTAAATTTCATCATAGGTGGTCGTTGCATTGGAAAAGGAATAGTATGACCATTTTGCCCATCGACAATGATAAACTTATTGGCTTTTTGGCTGTTATCGTTGGATAAATATACTAGGTAATAATTTTTATTTTTTTCTAAATTAATGGTTTCAACCTTTAGTATGCTCTCTTTCTCTTTGCCAAACTTGATTAGCATTGCTTCAACCAAAACTTTTGCTTGATCTTCGGTAATATTAAGGTTTTTATGTTTGTGTTGTTGTATCTGATTCATAGTAAACGGCATATTTTCTTGAGGTGGTTGGCTAAAAGCAAACGTTGACAATCCTATTAATGTCGTAGGGATTAACATTAGTGTAAGTATTTTTTTTCTCATTATGATCTCCGAGGTTGATTAACGTATTGAACAGGTCCAGCTTAAAAGCTTAAGGTAACAGGGGTGTGACAAGTGAATGTTTTAATGTAACAAAGGTGTTACAACATAGCTTGTCTGCTTGATATACATCAGCTTGAATATTGCTTAATATGATTCCTGTCTCTTATACACATCTGACGCTGCCGACGATCTACTCTGTGTA
>CAJXRW010000075.1 GCA_913060525.1 uncultured Gammaproteobacteria bacterium | reverse complement strand
CGAGATTTCTGCCTGTCTCGTGGGCTCGGAGATGTGTATAAGAGACAGTTGGTATTTTGTCTTATGCGGTAAAATATGCGTCAGCCTTTTATGGGCCTTTTAGAGAGGCTTGCAGTTCTTCTTTAAAAGGTGATCGAAAGTCCTATCAAATGAATTATTTGAATGATGCGCGTGAGGCGCTGAAAGAAGCGAACCTAGATGAAATTGAAGGCGCTGATATGTTAATGGTTAAGCCAGGATTGGCTTATTTGGATATCATTAAAGAAGTCTCGCAACAAAGCTGTCTTCCGATTGCGGCTTATAATGTCAGTGGTGAATATGCCATGGTCAAGGCGGCAGCTCAAAATGGCTGGATAGATGAAAAGTCAGTCGTACTGGAATCTTTATCATCTATGAAACGTGCTGGGGCAGATATCATTTTAACTTATCACGCAATTGATGCGAGTAGATGGTTAGCTCAAGAAAATTAAGTTTATTAAAGATTTTCCAATTTAACGACCCCAGTTCAACACTTCACCGCACGGTCTTTAGTTCTAGGTCATTCAGTACGGGATACTCGTTTTATAGCAAATTTTACTAACCTGAATTCAGGATTTAAAGTCAGGATAAATAAGGGATAAGAAGTGCCATAGATTAATATGCTTGTGACACAATAATTCGAGCAATTTGTTGTAATTGTGCTTTTGTCTCAACTTGAAAATGAACACACAATCTTAAAATACTGGATTGAACCGTTCGATATGATTTATTCATATGCTTGGCGATTTCCTTTGCTGTGCAACACGCAGCAATATAACCAAGGTATTCAAGATGCAGTGCATTAATTTGATAAAACTTAAGTACATCATTTTTAATGATATCTTCTCGTTTCGACAGTTTATTTTGCCCACGTAGTGCAGATGGTAATTGCATTGCAGTATGTAAATACACCCTGCTGTAACAAATATATACAACAGACTTTAGTTGTTCATAAAGCTGAACAATTTCCATCTTTTCCAGTTTTAAAAAATACTCACGACTTATCTCAAATGAGAAACTGTCTTTGAATGTATGTGAATGATTCTCAATTACTATAGTAAGTGTATTCCATAAACCCAAATTATCTAACATTACTCTCTCTATCCTGGTGTCTTTCTGGTAGTCAATGATTTTAAACCTGAAAATAGCATACCGTTCAAACAATTCATCCAGTTTCCATATTCCTAAGCGCAAATATGACAACACCAACTCCTTTTTCGTTGTTCCTGCATAGTAAATTTCCAAATCACCAGACATGCGCACATAATCTATTGAACTTACGTGACTGAGTTTCAACAAATTCAGCAGTTGCGTAAAAACTTGACTGTTGCCTAATGAGTCACGAAATAAAACATCAAGATCGGTTGAATTAAAGTTGTCTAGTTGAGAAAATTTATACACCTCTGTCATACAATGTTACCTTTTAATGCTAACAATATAAGCACCTAATGAAATGGACTCACCCACTAGGTGAGGTCTTATTGATCGATTGCTGTAATTAAATAGTAAACCATATAAATGAGGTGCCCATTATGAATATTAGTCTATTATCCTGAATATTTCATGATTATTATAAAACCGGTTATATTTTATTCACCTCTAGTCTGGATTACCTTTTGATCTAGAATATTGGATAAATAACATCCAATATTTTTTGTGAGACAAACTTCCACTTTCCTCAGAAGGCATTCTCTTAAAACAAAATAAAGAAATGGATGAGGGATAAGAAAGAGTCTCTTAAGAAGTCTATAGAGCAGGTGCTAAAACATTTGTCTGTATATTAGTGAAATATACTATAAATGAGTACCCTGTACTGAATATAGCGCATTCAAATTATTGTATTCTTTAACGGGAACAGCCCTAAGAATTGGTTTCTATGGCTGAATAAATAGTAATAAAACAAGAGGTGATAAATATGAAAATGATTAAAGTTTTAGCTTTAGGCGCAGTGTTACCCACGTTTGCATTAGCGGGCGTGCAGTCGAAACTCTATTTTTGTGTATACAGTCCTGTCACTGTCACAAAGACGGTAGAATACACCCTGACTACGAGCGGGCAAAGCTGTTTATATGAACCAGCCAGTAACAAAACACTAAAGTTAAAGCTTGAGGAAGGTAAGCATCGTGGTATATATTGCGCCAAACAGGCTGTACAAGTCTCATCAAAATCATCTTCAAGTGGTGGTGATTTGTGTGCGACGTCGGATTCTTTGCTGAATGTTGCTGTGAGTTCAGACGATGGTGCTTCAGCTAGCGGTGTGACCAACTGGTACGCTCCTGCATTCCAGGATAACTCGGTAAAATTACAACATAACCCAAGGAGTTTATCAATTTGTGCAACAATGGGAATTTGTGGTATCAATAATGAAGTGGATTTGGGCTACGATGGCGTAAAAAGCGTTTATCTTGTTTACAACCCATCAGCCATATAGAGATATACGGCCAAGGTGTCCTTTTGTTATTCCAATTGTTAAGAAATGATTATAGGTGATTTACTATGAAGATGTTACGGTATTATATTTTGTTGTCTTTATCAACGAGTATGGCATTGAGTTATAGTGCCGTCACGAATGAAGGGAAGTCTTTGTCACAAAATGACAAAACAGATGAAGTGACGAGAATGAGTGACGTATCGCCAGCATCTTCTGCTTCAGCAACGAATGATGGTGAGTTCAAGGGGTCGACGGCATTTAATAGTTATGCTGCATCAACTGAGTCAGTCAATGGCAGTACGTTATCGCTGGAGGTGAGCTATCCTTTATTAAATTTACCAGGCATTAACAAAAGCATCCCCTTGGCAGTGAGTCTTATCTATAATGGAAATGAGCAATCGATATTGGGTTTGCCTAAAGGCTGGGGTTATGATATTCCTTTTATTATAGGGAATACTTTGTCCTTGCAGGGTAAAACCTATGTTATTGATTTTAACTGGATAAGCAGTGAGGGTTATCAGAGTGGTTTGCGCTATAGCAATACAAAGGGCTTAAAGTTTAGTCAGCTTTCATCAAGTGAAGCATTACCGTATGGCGTGACAGGGAATTATTTATATACCCTTAGAAATGACAAGGGGATGATGTATTACTTTGATCGGCTGGGTAAACTCAGGATGATTGCAGACCCCTACGGCAATCATATTGATTATCGTTATCGTTATGCAGATAGAGGCTTGGTTGGGAATGCCATTTCTGACATTAGGGACAGTTATGGTCATGTGATCAAGTTTGTTCAAGACGCTTACAGTTTATCCATTATCCGTCCTGATGGTGTGGTCAGTGCCATGCTCCACTATGGGGGAGATAAACAGCTTTATAGTGTATCAGACGCACTGGGTTATGAGACATTCTATCGCTATGGTAGCGTGCGTGGTCAACGTGTGATTACGGGCATTGACTATCCGACTGGTTTAAAGAGTCAAATATCCTATGACGCGGTGACCTATAAACATTGTGGTGGTGGTCAGGGTTATTATCCAATGGTAAACAGTGTTCGTCACCTTGATGAGCATGGTAAGTTTTTAAACAAGACATTATATTCTTTTGGTCATACCTTTCCAAACCGGAATTATACGGGTTCATCCTTGGGGTATTGTTTATCCAATAATAAGGATGGTTTGTTGGAGAGTAATAACGATCAGTATCGTTATGATGTTCTCACCCAGATGGTAGATGCGTCAGATCGCGTTGTATCCTCATCGGATACTTCTTATAACTATATGCATTTGGTGGACACCACCCGCAATTATTTATTGGATGGTAATGGGAGCTATCAGGGCGTTGAATACCGTTATACGCACCAGTTTAACAAACATTATAAATCTGCAGGCTATATGAAACCCATCCTTACTAGAAACTATTGGCATGATGGTAAAACAGGTCAGAACAAACTCAGGAGTGAGGTTCAGGCAAATTATGATGATTACGGTAATCTTTTGCAGAGTTCAAGCTATATTTACAAGAAAGGCAATAAAGATGAAACAAAACAGCTTGTTAGCCATATAGAAGTACAATACCAACCTTCTTATGGTAGTGAATTGGCTTCTGTGATGCGCACGACAGATGGTATTGCTGGAACAGTTGTTGAGACTCGCTTTACATTAACAAAAGATAAGAAGTCGATAGAATCGAAAAAGACGTATTATCGTGATGAATCAGAGACGGATTACACACCATGGAAAATGGAGCAATTTGAGTATGACTTAGCTGGCAGGATAATTGGCACAACATTGAGCTGGTTACCGAATGCAACGGATAACAGCAAGCTAAGTGATGTTGAGGAAATTAGTAACAATTATAGTTATAAGTGTGTGGATGATAATGGAAATAAAGCATCTTGTGCGGCAAGTAGCAAGCTTGAAGTAACTGAATCAAATGCTCTGGGTAAACTACTGGGTCTTGAAAGTAAACGTACTTATGCGATTACCTTACCGAGTATGCCGTTGGTGAAAAGCATTTCACCTGAGGGCAGGGTGTCGACAAATGTTTATGATGTTCTGGGTCGTTTGTTACAAGCGACAGATTCAGGTGGCGAGAAGCTTGAATATCACTATTCGATATTTTCAGCGACAGGCGAAAACAGTCAGCGTGTGCATTATGATAATGGTTATGAAATCAAGGTTAATTATGATGTTTTAGGTCATAAGGTGGCTGGTTATGACAATGAAGATCTGGTGAATAACAAGCTACTTGCTGAAGCAACAAATTTAGTTAGGAAGAGTATTTATAATAATGTACAGGGCAAGGTAAGTAAAAACATTGATAGATTAGGTTATGAGACAAGTTATACCTATGATGCTTTTGGTAGATTACTTAAAACAACGGATCCGTTGGGCAATAGTCAAGAAACGGTGTATAGAGATAAGAATAACAAAGTATTTGACTTAGTTAATGATGTGAAACGAGGTATGGCAGAGATGGATAATCTGGGGCAGGTTATTGCTAGTGTTACCTACCCTTACACCAAGGATGGTGCCAGTTTTCAAAGTAGCTATACTATGATGAGGAAATCATATAATGGTTCAGGCGATGTAATCCAAAATGAGTTATATGAAATTACCCCCGAGGGTAATGAAACGTTATTGCAGAAAAACAGCTATCGATACAATCTGGATGGAAAGGTGGTTGCTAGCGAACAAGAGAATAGTGACGGAAGTGGTGTTAGCCATGAGCTTGCATACGATCTGTCTGGTAACCAGTTGCAGGACAACAAGACGGTGCACTATGGTGAGCGCAAGTATGATAAAACAGGTGAGATATTTGTTTATGATACGTTAGGGCAGTTAATCAGTCGTAAGATGCTTGATGATGGCGGTAAGGTGGTATGGCAAGACAGTTATACCTATACTGAAGATGGTTTGAAGTCGACGCATACTCGTAATGACGGAACGGTGTTTCATTTTAAATATGATCATGGTGGAAGTCTAATTGAGAAGCAATGGTTAGGACACAAAGTGGAATTGGCGTATGACAATGTTGGTAATCTTGTCCGTTTATCTCAGGCTGGTCAGCCAGGCTTTCACTATGAGTATTATCCAGATGGTGAGATAAAATCAGTTATCTACCCTGATGGTAAGCAGATTGTTTACCATCTTGACCATTATGGGCGCTTGCAATCGATTATGGATCAAAGCGGTGAGGTTAAACGTTATACTTATAGTGACCAACCCCATACGAGAGGACTTATTTCCTCAATTGACTATCATGGAGATAGCTTGAGCTACCATTATGGTCAAGTGAATGGTAAATGGGGCGTTTTAACAGCAAGTGATTTCTGCCAGGCAGATGAGGAAATTAATACGAGCTATCAATATGATGACTCAGATCTTATATCCAAAATTGATTATAAGACGCCACAGCAGCAGGTAATGTTGTCTTACCAGTATGATGTTCTGGGCAGAAAGCAGCTAGTTAATCGTAACTCCAGCATCAAGACAAATAACCTGAATATCACCCAATATTATCAATATGATGGTCTGAATCAGTTAATAGAGCAGAAAAGCACTTATGGTGAAAAGACAGATGTGGTTTCCTATCAATATGACGGCAATAGTAATGTTATAAAAGAAGTCAGCAATGGTCGGGTTCAGACATATCACTACAATATTTTGGATCAGTTGCAGTTACCTGGTGTTTTTTATGATCTTAATGGTCGAATGATAGAAGATAATCAGGGCAAACATTATCGTTACAACGAACTGGATCAGCTATTGTCAGTCCGTGATGCGAATTATACGCTATTGGTGAGTTATCGCTATTATGTTGACGAGTTGTTGTATTCAAGAGAGACGACGGGAGGTCAGCAGGATGTGTTTTATTATGATCAGGATAGCGTTAACGGTATCTTAAGTGGTGATGATAAGTGGGTACAGTTTTTTGTCGCTGGAGGCAAGAAGGTCAGCTCATACCAGAAAGGTATTGCACCAGTTAACTATTTAGCTGGGAGTAAGAGCGTTACTGCAATATTGCAGCAGGGTCACTTACAAGGTTACAATTTTGATGCCTATGGTAAGGATGATGATCTGGATAAAGCGGAAACAAAAGTTGATCGAGTTAAACTCCCAGCAAGTAAGAACTTTATCTGGAATGGCGAGTACCGAGATCCAGAAAGTGGCTTAACGTATTTGAGAGCAAGATTTTATAACCCTGAATTGAAGCAATTTATGACGATGGATAGTTATGCTGTAGCGAATAAGTATAACTTTGCAGATGGTAATCCAGTTAACAAGATTGATCCCAGTGGCCACGCACCACAGTGGTTAAGCGACGCAATAGGTGGTGCTTTCCTTGCTTTAGATGTTATGGATGTAGCGACTGGTGGTGGCGCCTCAGCCATGGTTTCTGTAGCGATGGGAGCAGCATCATTTGTAGCGGGTAGGCTCGAGAGTGACACAGCAAATGATGTACTGGGTGTAATGTCTCTAAAAATGGGAGTAAGTGGTTATAAAAACGCAAAAACAGGGTTGGAGAAAGCTGCTGGCGCATTGGGCATTACCTCTTCTGTCACAGGTATTACAGCAACTCATGTTAACCGCCACCAAAATATGTTAGGCAATATATCGTTGGCAACTGGTACTGCTGGTAACATTATGAGCAGAAGGGCTACTCAAAAGAGGAATAAACAACAAGGAGCTATTCGAGCTGAGCGGGATAAATTTATTAAGGAATTTGAAGAGGATTATTCGAGTGCTGTTAATTCTGCGTTGTCCGACGATAGAAGTTCTCTAGGCTACAATAATAGTGAGAGCATCAACGGGGGGTGTGACATGAGTAAAGAAAGCTATCACGAAGCGCTTGAAAAAATAACTTTAGACAACTATGAGGAACACATGAGATATCCTAAAAGGACGTTAGGAAAAGACATGAGATACTTCAAGGAATCCCCTGTTGGTAACGATGGTGTAGTTGGTCTTCGCAAATATATTTCTACGCATGATATGGTTTCAAGTGCAAGAAATGCTGCTTTAGGAATCGTGGGTGCTAATATTGATAGAACTGGTAAGTATCTTATTAACGTTCATGATATTAATCGTACGCCGATTTATAATGATCCTACCTTTACAATGAACAAAATTTATAAACTATTAAACGACTAAACTGGAGACTTTTTATCTTTCTTAGGAATTGCCATTTTTAAGCATTGGTACATAAGGGATTGAGACATTTCATCCTTTTACCACACCTCCCCTGTCGGGTACTCCTCTCAAGAGGAGAATTATTTTCCTTCGATTCCGAAGGGGTGGATTGCGAAGCAAGACGGGGTGGTTTTTTCTGTTATTCAGTCGTATTTTTATCAATAAATATTTGCAAGCTATTAATTCTTTTGTGCGCACCAATGGTTTTTTCCAGTTCGCTGATAATGTCATTGGCAGCTTTTTTCTTTATCGCTTTTTCATATAAGAATAAAGAAATCTGAATTTTACCATTTAGATATTTTAAATCGATCCAACGGATATCATTTTTATCAATGATTTTTTCCCATTCTGGCAGCATGATGTCCGTAATTTCTTTCCTTGAAGGCGCTAGCTGTTCTGATTTTGGTATGCCTTCTGGGTGGTTATCAACGTCGATATGTACCGTAATATCTTCAATGCTATCAATGGCATTATTAATTGCTGCCCTTGTGTATTCCCCAATGTGATGACCCTCAGAGACACTAATATTGCTATCAACAAGTATATGTACATCTAAAAAAGCTTTACCTGCCATTTTTCGAGTACGTAATTGGTGAAAATCTCTTACGCCGTCCGTGTTTTTAATGACTTCTTCAATTTTTTGAATCGACTCTTGATCAAGTCCAGTATCAATCAATTCAGAAATAGAATCAATTGCCCAGGTTACACCCATTTTGACGATCATCACACAAACTA